>JAJTFU010000027.1:0-14909 GCA_021299075.1 Novosphingobium sp.
CAGGCCGCGCTCCGACAGCAGGCGGGGATCGACCGGACCGATCCGCTCGGCTGCCTCGAACAGCGGGATGGCGCCATAGGGATCCTCGGCCATGACCATGGCCCCGGCCAGACCCGCCTTGATATTGGCATTGGCAGGCTGAAGCTGGTCGGCGCGGCGATAGAAGCCCATTGCCGCTTCGGCATCGCCAATCGCGGCCGAGGCCTTGCCGGCCTCGATCAGGGCATCGACATCGCGCGGGTTGCGCGCCAGCTTGATCAGTGCGGCGTTGAGTTGCATCCCCGGCCCGCCCGGCAGCGGCTGGACGACCGGCTGGCTGACCGAATCGATCTCACCATCATCGGCCTGGGCAAAGGCCGGCGACAGCGCCAGGCCGAAAGAAGTTCCGGTGAGCAGCGCGAAACGGACCAGTCTGGCCGGAATGGAGGCGGACATCGGGACCCTGAAAGCGAGGAGTGACTTCCCGCCGAAATGGCGACCCGAGCGGGATAGTCGAAAATTGTTCCCGGCGGAACGGCTTTGCGCCGAACCGTCGGGCTCAATTCGGCTTACGGCCAGAACGTCCTACTGGTTGTTCTGCCGGCCAAGGAAACGCGGGATGCTGATCGACGGACCATCGCCGTCATCCTCATCCTCGTCTTCGTCCTTCGAACGACCGCCGCGCGACAGGTTGGCCATGCGCTCGAACAGGGTGGCACCGCCGGTCGAAACGCGCGGCGCCTTCGCGGCGGGCTGGATCGGCTCGCCATCGTCATCGCCAGCTCCGGCCGAAGCGCCAGCTTCGCCACTGTCGCTCGAAACCAGGCCGCGGCGCCGACCGGGCAGGCCGCCCACCGGCTGATCTTCATCGACCAGGCGCGAGGCATCGCTGAGCAGGTCGTCGGCCGGCTGGGCTTCGGCCGCTGGGGCCGGGGCCGGGGCCGGTTCTTCGGCTTCCATTTCCAGCTCGAGCGGCTCTTCCGCAGCCGCCTCAGGCGCGGCCGGGCTCGTACCCCAATCGTCATCGTCGCTGTAGCTGGCGACCGGAGCCGGCGCCGGAGCTTCGACTTCGGGTTCCGGCTCTGGCGCAGGGGCGGCCTCGGCAACGGGCTCAGGTTCGGGCGCCGGCGTCGGCTCAGGGGCGCTGCGTCCGAACAAGGGCTGGACCGCTTCGGCCTGCGGTCGGACCGGGCCGCGCGAGGCGGTCAGGTTGAACGGCCGGCTGGCCTCTTCGGCCTGGCTTGCGCTCTGCTCGATCCCGGTGGCGACCACCGAGACGCGGATCTTGCCCTGCAGGTCCGGATTGAAGGCCGAACCCCAGATGATGTTGGCATTGGGATCGACCAGCTCGCGAATGTGGTTCGCAGCCTCGTCGACTTCGAGCAGCTTCATGTCGTCGCCGCCGATGATCGAGATGATCACGCCCTTGGCGCCCTGCATCGACACGCCATCGAGCAGCGGGTTGGCGATCGCCTTTTCGGCTGCTTCGAGCGCACGATTCTCACCACTGCCCTCGCCCGTGCCCATCATCGCCTTGCCCATTTCGGCCATAACCGAGCGGACGTCGGCAAAGTCGAGGTTGATCAGGCCCGGCATGACCATCAGGTCGGTGATCGAGCGGACGCCCTGCTGCAGCACTTCATCGGCCAGCAGGAAGGCTTCCTTGAAGGTGGTTTCCGCCTTCGCGACCAGGAACAGGTTCTGGTTGGGAATGACGATCAGGGTATCAACGTGCTTCTGCAGCTCTTCGATGCCCGCTTCGGCCGAGCGCATCCGGCGCGTGCCTTCGAACAGGAACGGCTTGGTCACGACGCCGACTGTCAGCACGCCCTTCTCACGCGCCGCCTTGGCGACGACCGGGGCCGCGCCGGTACCGGTGCCACCGCCCATGCCGGCGGCGATGAAGCACATGTGGACGCCATCGAGCGCACGGTCGATCTCGGCCAGGGTTTCCTCGGCCGCGGCCTTGCCCACTTCAGGGCGCGAACCGGCACCGAGGCCCTGGGTGATGTCCGGGCCAAGCTGGATGCGGTGTTCGGCGATCGAATTGTTGAGCGCCTGGGCATCGGTGTTCGCGACCACGAAGTCGACGCCTTCGATTCCGGCCCCGATCATGTTGGCGATGGCGTTGCCGCCCGCACCGCCCACCCCGATCACGGTGATCCGGGGACGCAGCTCCTCAACGGCTGGCGGTCCGATATTGATGCTCATGGCGCTCTCCTGTCCGGCAAGCGGATGCAATTCTAAAAACTATCTTGGTTACTGCACCGCAAGAATCCAAGTTTCCAACCCGTAATCCTACGTTGTCCACAGTCACCCTTAAGGATTTGGCGGACTTGCGCTGGTTTCAGAAATACTCCCGCACCGCGCGATAGAGCCGGCCGACTAGGCCGAGGTGCTCGAAACGGGTCACATCCTGTTTGGCACGCCCCACCTTGCGGATGTCGATCGGATCGGCAGCGGCATAGAGTACCAGGCCAGTCAGCGTGGAGAATCCAGGCGTGGCATGGGCTTCCGGCAAACCTTTAATGTGAAGTGGGCGCCCGATCCGCACTGGCTTGCCAAGCGCGGCCTGGGCATAGTCGGCCAGACCGGCCAGTTCCGCCCCGCCCCCGGTCAGCACGATCTGCTGCCCCCGCTGGCCGGTGAAGCCCAGCGACTTGAGCGCGCGCGAAACCTCTTCCATCAGCCGGGCAAGCTGCTCGGTAATGACCGAGATCAGTTCGGCACGGGGAATACGGTTTTTGTCATCAGCATGGCGGGCGATCGGCCCGGTCATTTCATCGCCCGGCGCGTTGACCGGGATCATCTCGCGGTGGTCCGACGGGCTGGCAATCGCCGAGCCGTGGACGCACTTCAGCCGTTCGGCCTGAAAGCGGCGGATGCCGAAGGCCGAGGCAATCGCATCGGTGACATCGCCCGACCCCATCGGGATCGTGACCAGCCCCAGCAGCATGCTCGAAGCATAGACCGAGACATTGGTAACTTCGGCGCCGAATTCGACCAGGGCCACGCCCAGGTCGCGCTCTTCCGGATTGAGGCAGGCATAGCCTGCGGCGATCGGTGAGCCGACTACGGCCTCAACCTGCAGGTGCGCGTTCTGGACCGTCTCGGTGATGTTGCGGATCGGCGCGCCGTCCGCCAGCATGACGTGGATATCGACCCCCAGCCGCTCGGCATGGAGCCCCTTGGGATCGGACACGCCGTCCGCTCCGTCGAGCGTGTAATGCGCCGGCTGGGCATGCAGCACCATCCGCCCATCGGGCTGGATCACGCCCTGCGCCGCGACCAGCAGGTGCTCGATATCGTCTTCCTCGATCCGGCGGCCACCAATGTCGATTTCGACCTGCGCGACCTGGCTGGCCAGGCCCGCACCGGAAGAACCGATCCAGACCGAGCTGACGGCTGTGTTGGCCATTTTCTCGGCCCGCTCGACCGCATCACGCACGGCATAGGTCGCCGCCTGCATGTCAGTCACATAGCCGCGCTTGATCCCCTGGGCGGCGCGGTGGCCAGAGCCCAGCACCACCATCTCGCCCGTCTCGGTGAGCCCGGCGACCATGGCCGAGATGCGGAACGAACCGATGTTGACCGCGCCAAAAGTGCGAACGATCCGAGGCGTGGCCATCAGTCCTTGTCCCCCTTGGCCTTGCTATCCTTGGCGGCGACCTCCGCCTGCGCCTTGGGCGCATCTTCGGTCTTCTTCGTCTCGCTGGCAGCAGGCTTGGGCGCCGGCTGCTCGACCGGATCGGTCCGGCCGGGGACACGCAGATAGATCCGATCACCGGCGCGCATATCGAATGCGGCCACCTTGCCGCCCAACAGCCGGTTCACGCCATCCAGCCGGGCGAAGGTCATCAGCGCCTTGGCGGAGTTCTCGTCACCTTCCGGCAGGGCCAGGACCTGGCCGGTCTTGAAGGTGAAGTTCCAGCGGCGATTGCCAATCCACTCAGCCTCGCGCAGCTGCGGCTTCAGGGCCGGGGCGGCGGACATCAGTTCCTGCAGCGCGACCACCTGTTTGCCCGCCCCCGGGCCAGAAACGATCAGCTTGCCCTTGGCGCGGGCCGGGCCAACGACTTCCAGTTCTGCCCCGGTGGCATCGATCAACACCAACTTGTCGGCCTTGCGCAGGACGGCCGCCGGGGTGCGCTCGACAATGTCGATCACCAGCGAATCCGGCAGCTGGCGCGAGACGCGCGCATCCTGGACCCAGGAGAGCTGGAGCAGTTCCTGGCGCAGCGCTTCGACATCGACCAGCGGCATTGCCCGGTCACGCTCGGCCAGCGCGCGCTCATAGACCTTGAGCTCGTTAAGGTTCTTGACCCCGCGCACCTCGACCCTGCGCACTTCAAACCCGGCGTCGCTGGCAACCTGGGCAAGCTGCGCCTCGGCCATGGCCGGGACCCCGGCAAAGCTCGCCACGGTCCAGGCCAGCACCGCCGCCCCGCCCAGAATGCTGGCCAAGAATACACGTTGCCACTGCTCTTCGCTGATGGGCAGCCAGCCCATGGCCGTGCCGATCGCCGAGCCGGTCCTGGCTTTGGCGGCGCGCACCTGGCGGTCCTTGCCCTGGGCGGCGGCGGCCTTGCGCACACTCTTGCCGCCGCGCTTGATGGTCTGGCTCACCGCTTGCCCCCCTGCTTGCGATCACGATCCGAAAGCGCCTCGGCGATGATCATCTCGACCAGCTCGCCATATTCGATTCCGAGGTGCTTGGCCTGCTCTGGCACCAGGCTGAGCGGCGTCATCCCCGGCTGGGTATTGGTTTCCAGCACGAACAGACCTTCCACCCCGCGCTCGTCATCCCAGCGGAAATCGGTGCGGCTGCAGCCCTTGCAGCCGAGCAGCTGATGGCAGCGCAGCGCCAGGTCGAGGCAGGCCTGGGTGATCTCGTCAGGGATCTCGGCCGGGCAGACGTGCTCGGTCATGCCCTCGGTGTACTTGGCGTCGAAATCGTAGAAGCCGGACTTGGGCCGCAGTTCGGTGACCATCAGGGCGCGATCACCCAGCACCGCCGTGGTCAGCTCGCGCCCGCGGATATAGGGTTCGGCCAGCAGGCTATCGAATTCCTGCCACGGCCCCTTGGTTTCCGGGCTGATCGGATTGCCGTAGTTACCCTCGGCGGTGACGATCGCCACCCCGACTGAGGACCCTTCGTTGACCGGCTTCAGCACATAGGGCCGCTCTAGCGGGTCGCGCTCATAGATTTCCGCCACCGGCACGATCCGCCCGCCCGGCATTGGAATGCCATGCGGGACCAGCGCCCGCTTGGTCAGCTCCTTGTCGATCGCAATGACCGAGGCGACCATGCCCGAATGGGTATAGGTCAGCCCCATCAGGTCCATCATGCCCTGGATCGAGCCATCCTCGCCGGGCGTGCCGTGGAGCGCATTGAACACCACGTCAGGCCTGCTCGCCGCCAGCTTGGCTGCGACATCGCGGTCCATGTCGATCCGGGTAACCTGATGACCGCGCTCTTCCAGCGCCTTGGCCACGCCTTCCCCGCTCATCAGCGAAACTGGCCGCTCGTTCGACCAGCCGCCCATCAGGACCGCAACGTGGAGTTTGGGGAGGCTCACTTAGACTTACCTACTCGCTGTATTTCCCAATCAAGCTCGACGCCCGACTTTTCCTTGACCCGGCGCCGCACTTCCTCGCCCAGCGCCTCGATATCGGCGCTGGTCGCATCGCCCAGGTTGAGCAGGAAGTTGGTGTGCTTCTCGCTGATCTGCGCGCCGCCCAGCTGAAGCCCCCGGCAGCCGGCCTCGTCAACCAGTTGCCAGGCCTTGTGCCCAGCCGGGTTCTTGAAGGTCGAACCGCCGGTCTTGCTGCGCAGCGGCTGGCTGGCTTCGCGACTGGCCGAGATGCGGTCCATCTCCGCCTGGATCGCTTCCGGCTGGCCCGGTTGTCCCCGGAACCGCGCGGCGACCACGATGGCACCTTCGGGCAGTTCGGAATGGCGATAGGTGTAGTGCAGGTCGGCGACCGGCAAGGTCACCAGCGACCCATCACGCAGTACGACATCGCAATCGACCAGGATGTCCTTGACCTCGCCGCCATAGGCCCCGCCGTTCATCCGCACGAAGCCGCCGACCGTGCCGGGGATTGAGCGCAGGAATTCCAGGCCCGCAATGCCATTGTCGCGCGCGCTCGATGAAACGAGGATACCGGAGGCACCGCCGCCGCAATTGAGCGTCAGGTCGGCAGTCTGCTCGACCTTGGCAAATGCCTTGCCCAGCCGCACCACCACACCCGGCACACCGCCATCGCGGACAATCATGTTGGAACCGAGCCCCAGCGCCATGACGGGCACGGTGGGATCGAGCTCGCGCAGGAATTCCTGAAGGTCGGTCAGATCCTTAGGCTCAAACAGCCACTCGGCCGTGCCGCCGGACTTGAACCAGACGAGCGGAGCCAGCGGGGCCGAGGGGGTCAGCTTGCCCCGGACAGAGGGGAGCGTGGCGGTGCTCATCCGCCGGTCCGGAAGACGCGGATTGCGGCCTCAAGCCCGCCGGCCCACTTGGTGATGTCCCCCGCCCCAAGACAGACCACCATGTCCCCCGGCTGGGCGACATTGGCCAGTTCTGCCGCCAGAGCGTCGGCGCTGGCGATGAGGTGGGCCGAGCGATGGCCGCGCGCCTTGATCCCTTCGACCAGAGCAGCGGAATCGACACCCTCGATCGGCGCTTCGCCGGCGGCAAATACTGGCGCGGCATAGACCATGTCGGCATCGTTGAAGGCGGCCTGGAACTCGGCCAGGTGATCGCGCAGGCGGGTGAAGCGATGCGGCTGAACCACGGCAATCACGCGGTTCTGCACCCCTTCCCGCGCGGCGGCCAGGACGGCGCGGATTTCGACCGGATGGTGGCCGTAATCGTCGATGATCGTCACGCCATCGATCTCACCCACCTTGGTGAAGCGGCGCTTGACCCCGCCGAACTTGGCAAAGCCGGTCTGGATCACGGAATCCGCGCAGCCCATCTCGACCGCGACGCCGACTGCGGCCAGCGCGTTCTGAACATTGTGACGGCCGGGCATGGGGAGCTCAATCCCGTCAATGCGGCGCTGCGAGCCGTCGCGCTGGCGGATCACCACGTCAAAGCGATTGCCGCCGGGAATCGGCGTGACATTCTCACCGCGCACATCGGCCTGGGCCGAGAAGCCATAGGTCACGACGCGGCGGTCGCGGACCTTGGGAATAACGGCCTGGACTTCGGGGTGATCGATGCAGAGAACCGCGCAGCCATAGAACGGCACGTTCTCGATAAATTCGACGAAGGCGTCCTTGATCGCGTCAAAACTGCCATAGTGATCAAGGTGTTCGGGATCGATGTTGGTGACCACGGCAATGGTCCCGTCGAGGCGCAGGAACGAGCCGTCGCTCTCATCCGCCTCGACCACCATCCACTCGCTCTCACCAAGGCGCGCGTTGGAACCGTAGGAGTTGATGATCCCGCCGTTGATCACGGTCGGATCGACCCCGCCGGCATCAAGCAGCGCGGCGACGAGGCTGGTCGTGGTAGTCTTGCCGTGCGTGCCGGCGACGGCGACCGTGCGCTTCAGCCGCATCAGCTCTGCCAGCATCTCCGCGCGGCGCACCACGGGGACGCGGTGTTCCAGCGCGGCGACGACTTCGGGGTTGTCGCGCTTCACGGCGGTTGAGGTCACGACCACGGCGGCATCGCCCAGGTTCTCGGCCTTGTGGCCGATCATCACCTTGATCCCGCGGGCGCGCAGACCTTCGACGACATAGCCTTCGGCAATGTCGCTACCCTGGACCGTATAGCCCAGGTTGTGCATCACTTCGGCAATGCCGGACATGCCGATCCCGCCGATACCGACGAAATGGATGGTGCCGATGTCAGTGCCTACGCCCTTCATTCCACTCTCTTCCTAACCAGCCGCCGCCGCGCCGCCAAAGGTTGCACCGGCAATCGCGGCATCGGCCACGCGGATCACGTCCATCAGCGGGGTGCCGCCAAAGCTTTCGACCAGATCGGCCAGGTCCTTCGCCGCCTTGGGATAGCCGCAGTTCCACGCGCCGTGGGCCGCATTGGCGAGCGTTTCCGGGCTCTGCGCGATCGCCAGGATCTGCTTGGCCACTTCGGCGGCGGTAAACCGCTCCTGCCGGATCATCCGCGCCCCGCCGGCGGCGCAGATCTCGCGCGTGTTGGCGGCCTGATGATCATCGGTCGCGATCGGCAGCGGGACCAGGATCGCCGGGCGGCCAACCGCCGTCAGCTCGGCAATGGTCGAGGCACCGGCGCGACCGATGAACAGGTGCGTATCGGCCAGCCGCTCGGCCATGTTCTCGAAATAGGTGCCAAGCTCGGCCGGAATGTCATGCCCGGCATAGCGCGCGCGGACAACTTCGATATCCTCGGGCCGGCACTGCTGGGTCACCTGCAAACGCGTACGCAGCGCGGCGGGGAGCATGGCCAGCGCATCGGGCACGACCTGGGCGAGCACGCTGGCGCCCTGGCTGCCGCCAGTTACCAGGACCCGCAGCAGCCCGTCTTCGCTGAACGGCGGGAACGGCTCGTCGCGCAGGGCCAGAACCTCTGCCCGGACGGGATTGCCGACCAGATGAGTCTTGAGCGCGAACTTGGACTTGAGCCGGTCGACCTGCTTGAACGAGGTGGCAATGGCATCGACCCGCTTGGCCAGCAGGCGATTGACCCGGCCCAGCACGGCATTCTGTTCGTGGATCACGCTCGGCACGCCCGCAGCGGTGGCCGCCCAGAGCGTCGGAAAGGCGGGATAGCCACCGAAGCCCACCACGCAGGTCGGCTGGAAGCTTTCGAACAGCCGCGCGGCCATCCGCTTGCCCTCCAGGATCGCGCCGATCCCCTTGGGCCAGTGCAGCGGGTTCTTGCCGATCCGTCCGGCGGGCAAAATGTGGGTGACCAGGCTGTCGGGCTTGCCCGGCAGTTTGGCGCCGCGCGTATCGGTGACCAGCGCAACGTGATGCCCGCGCCGCTCCAGCTCCACCGCCAGGGCAAAGGCCGGGATCAGGTGGCCGCCAGTGCCGCCTGCCGCCAGGACGAAATGCCGCGTTGCGCCGCTCATCGCCGCATTCCTCCCATATCGCCGATCTTGAAGGCCTCACGCTCGATGAACGGATTGCGCCGGGTGATCGCCAGCAACAGGCCCACGCCCAGGCAGAGCGCAATGGTGGATGAGCCGCCATAGGAAATCAGCGGCAGGGTCATCCCCTTCGACGGGAACAGCTGCAGGTTGACCAGGATGTTGATGAAGGCCTGCCCGCCGAGCTGCGCGGTCAGGCCAGCGGCGGCGAGCGTGGTGAAGAGATCTTCCTCTTTCAGCAGCCGCAGCAGCACGCGCAGGACAATCGCGACATATAGCGCCACGATCACCAGGCACATGATCAGGCCAAACTCCTCACCGATCACGGAGAAGATATAGTCGGTATGCGCCTCGGGCAGCGCCATCTTGCGCTTGCCGAGCCAGATGCCGGTGCCGGTCCAGCCACCGGACAGCAGCGTGCGGCTGGCCAGGTCGACCTGGTCATAGGCCGTGCCGCCCCCCAGGAAGGCATCGATGCGGTTGCGGCCGTTCTCGTAGAACAGGTAAGCCAGCGTCACTGCCCCAATCCCACCGGCGAACACCACGCCGATCCGCTGGACCGAAATGCCGGCGAGCAGCGCCAGCACGAACCATACCCCGGCAAACAGGATCGCCGAGCCAAGGTCAGGCTGCAGCATCAGCAGGCAGACCACCAGCAACATCACCGCCGTGCTCAGCGCCACGACCGGCAGCTTGGGATCGCGCGCGCGCCAGGAAAGGATCCAGGCGAGGCAGATCGCGAAGGCCGGCTTCAGGAATTCCGATGGCTGCAGCGACATGCCCAGGTTGAGCCAGCGCTTTGCCCCGTTCACGGTCGAGCCGAACACCGGCACCAGGAACAGCCCAACCAGCATCGCCGCGCCCAGCAGGATGCCAAAGCGCCGCGCCATGTCCTTGGGCAAGGCCGCAGCAAAGGCCAAGACCATCAGGCCGACGAACTGCCAGCGAAGGTGGATGTAGAAGAAGTGCAGGTCATCCAGCCTGATCCGCGCGGTTGAAAGGCGCTGGGCGCTGGCGGGCGAGGCAGCGGCGACCGCCAGCGTGCCAAGCGCCATCAGCAGCAGGATCAGGCCAAGCAGCACCCGGTCAATCTCGCGCCACCACATCGCAAATTCGCTGCGGCGGTTGCGGCGCTGGCGCGGCAGGCCCATCGCGGTGGGCGCCTGGCCGGCGCGCGGCACGAAGGGCGGATGAGTGGCCACTAGCGCGCTCCTTCTGCGGCGGCGGCCTGATCGGCGATCAGGGCCTGGACGATCTGGCGGAAGCTGTCACCGCGCGCTTCGTAATCGCGGAACTGATCAAAGCTGGCACAGGCCGGTGAAAGCAGCACGACGTCGCCGGGCTTGGCTGCGGCCATCGCCTGCTGGATCGCATCGCACATCATTTCGCTGCTGGTCACCGGCATGTGCGGGCGCAGCAGTTGGGCAAACATGGGGCCGGCTTCGCCAATGGTATAGGCAGCGACGACATTGCCGAAATAGGGCGCGCATTCGTCCAGATCGTCGCCCTTGGGCAGGCCGCCGACGATCCAGTGAATGCGCTTGTCCGGGTTCGGCGGGAAAGCGCCCAGCGCGGGCGCGGCCGATGCCGGGTTGGTGGCCTTGCTGTCATTGATGAACAGCACGCCGTCGGTTTCGGCCACGCGCTCCATCCGGTGCGGCAGGCCGCGGAAGCTGGCGAGCGCCGGCCCCCACTGCGCTGCGGTCAGCCCCAGTGCCTCGGCAATGGCAACGGCCACGGCCGCGTTCTGGAGGTTGTGCGGGCCCTGCAGGGTAGGCCAACCAGGCTGAAGCCCGACCAGGTTGGAGCCATCGACCGGATGGACCTTGCCGGGCAGGCGGCGGCCGAGCTCACGCTCCGCCACGGCGCGGGTTTCCGGATCGCCCACCCCGAACACCGCAGCCTGATCGTCATGCTGCATTTCGAACAGGCGAGCCTTGCTGGCAGCATAGGCCTCGAACCCGTCATAGCGGTCCAGATGGTCAGGTGTGATGTTGAGCAGCGCGGCAACATCACAGGCAAGGCTGTGCGTCAGGTCGATCTGATAGCTCGACAGTTCCAGCACATAGACCCCGCCCGGCGGCAGCGGCGCCTGGCCCAGCACCGGCAGACCGATATTGCCGCCCATCCGGGTCGGCAGGGCAGCGCTTTGCAACACGTGGTGGACCAGCGCGGTGGTGGTCGACTTGCCGTTGGTCCCGGTGATGCCGACCACGCGGTGCGCCGGCAGGTGAGGCCGGGCAATCGCGAACAGCTCGATATCGCCGATCACCGGCACGCCGGCCGCAGCAGCATGGGCAGCGATCGGGTGCGTGTTGAGCGGCACGCCCGGCGAGACGACCACACCGGCAAAGCCTGCCAGATCGATCGTCAGCGGATCAGCAAGTTCGACCCGGCCTTCTACCCAGCGGCGCGGTTCTTCGCGGCTGTCCCAGGCGGTAACCTGCGCTCCGCCCGCCAGCAGGCTTTCGACCGCAGTCAGGCCCGAACGGGCCAGACCAAGGACGGCATAGCGCTGACCGGCAAAGGCGGGGGTCGTGATCATCGCAGCTTGAGCGTCGACAGGCCAATGAGGGCGAGGACGATCGAGACGATCCAGAAGCGGATCACCACGGTCGATTCCTTCCAGCCGAGCTGTTCGAAGTGGTGATGGATCGGCGCCATCTTGAACACCCGCTTGCCGGTGCGCTTGTAAACCGCGACCTGGATGATCACCGACAGCGCCTCGGCCACGAACAGGCCGCCGACAATCGCCAGCACGATCTCATGCCGCGAAGCCACCGCAATCGCGCCGAGCGCGCCGCCCAGGGCCAGGCTACCGGTATCGCCCATGAACACCGCGGCCGGCGGCGCGTTGAACCACAGGAACGCGAGACAAGCACCCATGATCCCGGCGCAAAGGATCGCCAGTTCACCGGCGCGCGGCACGTGCGGAATGCCGAGATAGGCCGAAAAGTCGGCCCGGCCCGCCAGGTAGGCGATGATCGCGAAGGTGCCGGCGGCAATCACCACCGGCATGGTCGCCAGGCCATCAAGCCCGTCGGTCAGGTTCACGGCATTGCCCGCGCCGACGATCACGAAGGCGGCAAAGACGAAATAGAGCGGCCCGAGCGGGATATAGTGGCCCGAGAGGAACGGCACGTAGAGGTTGGTACTTGTGTGTCCGATCATGATCCAGGCAGCGAGCCCGGCGACGGTGAATTCCGCCAGCAACCGCACCCGGCCAGAAACCCCGGCGGTGCTGCGCTTCTTGACCTTGTCGTAATCGTCCAGAAACCCGATCAGGCCGAAGCCGGTGGTTACCATCAGGCAGGCCCAGACCAGCGGGCTCGACAGGTCCATCCACAGCAGCATTGAGACGACCAGCGCGATCATGATCATCAGCCCGCCCATGGTCGGCGTGCCGCGCTTGGCGAGGTGGCTTTGCGGTCCGTCCTCGCGGATTGGCTGGCCCTTGCCCTGGCGCACGCGCAGCATGTTGATGAACTTCGGGCCGATGATCAGACCGATCACCAGCGCTGTCATCAATGCCGCACCCGCGCGGAAGGTCTGGTAGCGAATGAGGTTCGCCAGCCCCGAAAATTCGAAATATTCCGCGATCAGGTAAAGCATCCTGATCTCAATCCTTGTTCTGCGTCAGAGCGGCAACCACAGCCCCCAGCCCGACGGAATTCGACCCTTTGACGAGGATGGCATCATCGGCCTGCAAACCCAGCTTCCCGAGCGCCACCAGAGCATCCCCAACAGACCCGCAATGGGCGAAGGACATAGGCTTGCCAAGCGCCGTAGCGGCGGATTTCCCCAGTTCCTCGGCCAGCGGGAGCATCTCGTCGCCAACCATGATCACGTGGTCGACTTCGGCCACGCGCAGCGGGACTGCCAGCTCGGCATGGAAGGCCGGGCCATGCTCACCCAGCTCCTTCATCGCGCCGAGCACGGCGATGCGCCGGGCGGCCGTTGTGTGGCCCAGATCGGCCAGCGTGGCCTTCATCGAGGCGGGATTCGCGTTGTAGCTCTCGTCGATCAGCAGGGCGATGCCGCCTTCGACCGGCAGCCGGTGACGCGCGCCGCGCCCCTTGAGCCCTTCGAGCTCGGCCAGGGCCAGACCGGCCGCGCCAAGGTCCCCGCCCAGCTCGCGCACGGCGGCGATCACGGCGAGCGAGTTGACCACCCAGTGCTCACCCGGGGTAGCGACGGTGAAGCACAGCCGCCGATCGCCCATGTCGGCGGTCACCAGCGAGCCGCCGTCGGGGGCGGGCACGGCATCGAGCAGGCGGACGTCGGCAAAGTCACTCCGCCCGAACGAAACGATCTTGACCCCCAACCGTTCGGCCGTGCGGCGCAGCTGGCCGTACTGGGCTACGTCAGCCGGGATGATCGCGGTGCCGCCCGGCTCAAGCCCTTCGAAGATTTCCGCCTTGGCATCGGCAATCGCCTCGATCGAACCGAGGTTCTCGATATGCGCCGGGGCGATGGTGGTGATCAGCGCGACATGCGGGCGGACCTGGGCGGTCAGCGCGCGGATCTCACCGGCGTGGTTCATGCCCATTTCGTAGACGCCGAACTTGGTCGCCGCGGGGGTGCGGGAGAGGCTGAGCGGCACGCCGACATGGTTGTTGTAGCTCTTGACCGAACGATGCGCCCGGCCGCGGCTCGACCGGTCGAGCGCAGCAAAAATCGCTTCCTTGACCCCGGTCTTGCCGACCGAGCCGGTCACGCCGATGACGCGCGCCATGGTGCGCTCGCGCGCGGCCTTGGCCAGAAGCTCAAGTGCAGTTGAGGTATTGTTAACCAGAATATGCGGGCCGTCGATCGGGCGATCGACCACGGCAGCGACCGCACCCTTGGCAAAGGCGGCATCGACAAAGCGGTGGCCATCCATCGCCTCGCCCTTCAGGGCAAAGAACAGGTCGCCTTCGATCACGTCGCGGCTGTCAATCTCAACGCCCGAGACGGCAAAATCGCCGCTGGCGGTGCCGCCGGTTGCCGCCGCAATCTCGGCCGCGGTCCACAGCGCTAGGCCGTGGGCATCATCGGCTTCAATCGGCCACTCGAGGATCCGGGCAACGGCATTCATGCGGCGCACTCCCTGGCTACAGTAACATCATCGAAAGGCAGGACGCGCATGGTTTCCCCGGCGCCAATGATCTGCCCCTGTTCATGGCCCTTGCCGGCGATCAGCACGATGTCATCGCGCCCCGCCGCAGCAATTCCTGCAGCAATCGCCGTGCGGCGATCGCCCACTTCGTCAAGCTTCCCGGCCCCGCCCGCCAGGATCGCGGTACGGATCGCGGCCGGGTCCTCGCTGCGGGGATTGTCGTCGGTCACGATCCCCAGATCGGCCTGCTCGACCGCGATCCGGCCCATCTCCGGGCGCTTGCCCTGGTCGCGGTCGCCGCCGGCGCCGAAGACGACGATCAGGCGGCCGGAACAATGCGGGCGCAGCGCGGCAATCGCCGCCTCAAGCGCGTCGGGCGTATGGGCATAGTCGACATAGACCGGTGCCCCGTCGCGGCTGATCGCGGCGCGCTCCAGCCGCCCGCGCACCGGTTGCAGGCGGGCCAGCGCATCGAAGACCTGCACCGGATCGCCGCCGGCTGCCAGGACCAGCCCGGCCGAAACGAGCGCATTGGCCGCCTGATAGGCCCCGATCAGCGGCAGGTTGACCTTGCGGGCCTGACCAGCGTGAACCAGCTCCAGCACCTGGCCAAGCTGGCCCGGCGCGCGGCTGACCAGGCGGATCGCCTCGCCCTGCTCGCCCACGGTGAACAGCTTGAGCCCACGCTTGCTGGCATGGTCCATCGCGCGCTGCGACCATTCATCATCAGCCCAGATCACCGCTG
>JAJTFU010000027.1:14935-31321 GCA_021299075.1 Novosphingobium sp.
ACCGCTGCGCCATCATCGGCCACCACTTCGTCAAACAGCCGCATTTTGGCCGCGAAGTAGTCTTCCATGGTCTTGTGGTAATCGAGGTGATCGCGGCTGAGGTTGGTGAAGCCGCCGGCCGCAACCACCAGTCCTTCATTGCGATACTGCGACAGGCCATGGCTGGAGGCTTCGTAGGCGACGTGGGTCACACCCTCGCGCGCCAGCCCGCTCATGTTGGCCAGGAAGGTTACGATGTCGGGCGTGGTCAACCCGGTCGATACGCTTTCGTCTGAGGTGGTGACGCCCAGCGTGCCGATCGAGGCCGCGCGGTGCCCGGCCATGCGCCAGATCTGCCGCGTCATCTCGACAGTCGAGGTCTTGCCGTTGGTGCCGGTCACCGCCACCAGCGTGGCAGGAACTGGCGTGAAGAACTGCGCGGCGAGACGGGCGAAGACTTGGCGCGGGTTGTCCGCCGCAATGTGAAGCGCGCCCTCGACCTTGGCCTCTGGCCGGGCGACGACGGCGATCGCGCCAGCGGTCACCGCGGCGGGAATGAAGTCCTCACCATTGACCGCCGCACCCTGAAAGGCGCCGAAGACGGTGCCGGGCGCAACCTTGCGGTTATCGATCGCGAAACCGGTAACCTGGGCTTCGGCGGGGCTGGCGATGGGAATGCCGGCAAGCTCTGCCAGCCGCGCCAGCTTCATTCGCCTTCTCCGCTCGCCACCAGCGGCGAAAGGTCGGTGATGTCCACATCGCGGGTCGGATCGGGCATGATGCCCAGCAGCGGGCCGATGCGCGGGACAACCCGGCCGACGATCGGCGCGGCGTTCCACCCGGCGGTGCGCTGGCCAGAGGTGGCAGCGGTGCCCTGCGGCTCATCGAGCATGGCGATGATCACATAGCGCGGGCGGTCCATCGGGAAGGCGGCGGCGAAGGTCGAAACCAGCGAGCTGCGGCGATAGCCGCCCACCCCCGGCTTTTCGGCCGAGCCGGTCTTGCCGCCGACGCGGTAGCCGACCGCATCGGCCTTCTTGCCGGTGCCATCGACCACGATCATCCGCAGCAGCTGGCGCATCCGCGCGCTGGTCGAAGCCTTGAACACGCGGCGGCCTTCCGGCACTTCGCCGGCGCCGAGCTTCTTGAGCGTGGCCGGCCGCCAGATCCCGCCATTGACCAGCGCGGCATAGGCCGTGGCGAGGTGCAGCGGCGACCAGTCACCCTTGGGCCAGATCGGGAAACCGCGCGCCGGCAGTTCGATATAGGGGCGCTCGTTCATGCCGAGCGAGCGCATCGTCGCGTTGAGCCGCGCACCGCCCAGTTCGTCCGCGATCTGCGCGGTGACGATGTTCGACGAATGGATCAGCGTTTCCGGCACGTTCATCGAAGCGCCGTAGCTGTGAAGATCGCGGATCCGGAAACCACCGATCTCGAGCGGACGCTCCGACTGGTAGCGACGGGCCATGCTGGTCACCGTGCCGGCATCGATCGCGGCGGCAACGGTGATCGGCTTGAAGGTCGAGCCGAGTTCGTAAACCTGGTTGGTCACGCGGTTGAAGATGTTACCCGCCCCTGCATTGTCGATCAGGTTCGGGTTGAAGGAAGGCAACGAGGCGAGCGCGAGCACTTCACCGGTCTCGACATCCAGCACCAGGCCCGCCGCACCCTTGGCGTTGGTATCGGCGATGCCCTTGAGCAGCTCATCCTCCAGCGCGCCCTGGACCCGGCTGTCGAGCGAGAGCATGGCCGGGGTGCCGCGCGTGGCAGGATCGGTCAAGCGCTTGTCGAAGACGCCTTCCATGCCGACATGGCCGCGGCCATCGGCGCCAACGAAGCCCAGGACGTGCGCCGCGAGCGAACCCTGCGGATAGAACCGCTCGGTCTCGCGCGGGAATTCCAGTGCCGGCTCGCCCAGCGCGTGGATCTTATTGGCATCTTCGGGCAGGATCCGGCGGCGCAGGTAGCCGGGCCGGCCCGAAGCGAGCCGGGCGGTGGCTTCCGCCACGTCCATTTCCGGGAAGATCCGGTTGAGCGCAATCGCCACCTCATTGGGCGAGCGAACCAGCGGCGCGCCATCATCACCCAGCGCGGCCGGGTTATACCACAGCGCATAGGCCGGAAAGGCACGGGCGAGCGGGACGCCGTTGCGATCGACGATATCGCCGCGCGGCGGGGTCATGCCATAGGCCGCCGCATTGGCCGGGCTGCCTTCGACCAGGCCAAGATAGAGCACCCGCAGAACGGCAATGACGGCGATCGCTGCAAAACCGGCGGCCACCCAGACTAGCCGCCACTTGGCCATGGTCAGCGCCTGGCGGCGCGTGTTGGCGATTTCCACCCGGCCCGAGGCAACAATGCTGGAAACCGCCACGGCGTTCATTCGGCCTTGGCCTCCGCCCGGTCGAACTTGGTCAGGCGCGCGCTGAGCTTGGCCGGGGTGGTCGCCCGTTCGCTGGCATCGCGGGTATCGGCGATCTTCACTTCGGCCGCCATGGCCTTGCCAGTCAGCGGCGAGACCAGCGCCTGGATCGGGTTATCGTCCTCAACCAGCGTCGCAGCGCTGGCCACGCGGATCGGCTCGGGCGCATTCGGCCCGCGCGCCTTGCCCAGTGCGGCGAGTTGACGTTCGCCTTCGAGGTACTGCCCGGCGGTCGGCGCCTGATAGCCGAACTCGATCGCATTGAGGTTGCGCAGCTGCTGCTGGTTGGCGCGGGTCAGGAATTCTGTCTCGAGGATCAGCTTTTCCTGCTTGATGGCGTTGATCTGGCGCTGGGCGAGCTGGACCTCGCTCTTCACCGCATTGACGCGGACCATCAGCACCAGGGTCAGCGCCGCACAGGTGACCAGCAAGGCCACCCAGCCAATTGAACGCATCCGGTCACGGGTCAGGTTCATGCAGCCCTCCTGTGTCGCGCGGGAGCAGCGGTGCGCACGGCAGACCGCAGGGTTGCGGAACGGGCGCGGGGATTGCGGGCCAGTTCGGCGGCCGAAGGACGGACCGCCTTGGCGATATGATCGAAGGTCGGCGCATTGGCCGGGGCAACCTGCGGCAGATGGCGCGAGGCATTGGCAATCGCCCCGCCCGCTTCGCGCAGGAACTGCTTCACGATCCGGTCTTCCAGGCTGTGGAAGCTGACCACGGCCAGGCGTCCGCCCGGGGTCAGCAGCTGTTCGGAGGCATCCAGTGCGGCATTGAGCTCATCGAGCTCAGCGTTCACGTGAATGCGGATTGCCTGGAAGCTGCGGGTCGCCGGATCTTTCGGCATGCCGGGGTGATAGCCCAGCGCCTTGCGCACCACTGCAGCCAGCTGGCCAGTGGTCTCCAGCGGGCGGGCCGCAACGATCGCGCGGGCAACGCGGCGCGACTGGCGCTCTTCGCCATAGTTGAACAGCACGTCGGCGATGTCGCCCTCGGCCGCGGTATTGACGAAATCGGCGGCGCTCGGGCCGTCCTGGCTCATCCGCATGTCAAGCGGGCCATCGGCGGCAAAGGCGAAGCCGCGCGCCGACTGGTCCAGCTGCATCGAAGACACCCCGATATCCATGGCAATGCCGTCAACTCGGGCCACGCCGGCCTCGGCCAGCGCCGCGACCATTTCCGAGAAGCGGCGCAGGTGGAGAACCAGCCGCGGCGGCTGCTCAGCGCATTCGGGCCAGGCCTGCCCAGCAGCAATGGCGTCGGGATCGCGGTCAAAGGCGTGGACCGTGGCCCCGGCATTGAGCAGCGCGCGGGTATAGCCGCCGGCCCCGAAAGTGGCATCGACGATCACGGCACCCGGAGCCGGCGCGAGTGCGGCGATCACTTCGTCGAGCAGGACGGGAATGTGAGGGGGCGGCGAGTTCGGCGCAGGCTTCCTGGGCATCTTCCCAACCGGCACCCATCTGGGCGAGTTCGGCCGGGTTCCAGATCGTGAAGGACTTGCCGCCGCCTTGAAAGAAAGCCGCGCTGTCGATGCCGCCCAGCTTGAAATAGCGCTCGGGCAGAACGAAGCGGCCGGAATCGTCGAAGGGCACGCGGGCAAAACCGTAAAGCTGGTTGGCGCGCAGTTCGCGGTCGTAACCCTGATTGCGCTCCAGCGCGATCCGCTCTTCGCGGTCCAGCTCGGCCTCGAATTCAGCAACCCGGCCCAGGCCAAAGCCGATCAGGCACTTCCAGCGGGGATGCTTGGCCAGACACAACACGCGCTCACCATGGCCGGAATCGCGGACCGCCTTGCGGAAGTCGGGCGGCAGCACGAAGCGGCCCTTTTCGCCAAGCAGCGAAAAGCCCTGACCGCTGTAGCTGACTGGCCGAACCGCCTCCACTCTATCCCGCCCCACATGCCGGACTTTCCGGCGCCTAAAGCCCCCTCCGCACCAATCGCCCGCCCTGGCGACCAGATCCCCCTGAACGGGGCACGGCGGTGGACTTCACTGTCGATGAAATGATTTCTTAACACTCAATCTCGGGGATGGAAGGGCTTTTTGCGGGAAATTACGGGATAACTTGGTAAATTGTTGAATCTAATGGTCTGGAATCGCGCGAAGGTGCGCCAGCAACGCATCTGTTTATGCTTTGTTCTTACATAAAATCAGCGGTTTACCGTGCGACTCGCCCAGTCTCGCCAAGGGTTCCCGTAATTTCCCCGGACTGCCCCGTTCAGCGGGGGGCGAAGGCCGTGCGCAGCAGCCGGCCCAGGGCCGGCTCGCGAAGACCGTCGGCGTCATCCGCCGCCAGGATTTCGGCATCGGCCAGGGCGAGGACTCTGCCTTGCCCCACGCGGCACTCTGCCAGCAGGGCCTCGGCCGCAAGCCGGCAGTCCGGGCTGGTGGTCTGCCAGCGTCCGGGCAGGTCGACCGGAAGTTCCGCCACGGTCCGCAGGCCGGCCGGTTGCCGATCATCAAAGGTCAATTCCAGCCCCCAGCGGGACAGGATCGGCGAGAGCAGCACGACATCCTGCGGGCGGCGCGGATCGCCTAGGGCATAGGCTGAATGCTCGGTCAGCAGGGGATCGGCCACCAGCAGCAGCTGCCCCCCGCCCCGCACCCAGGCATCGAGCGCGACGTTCTCGGCCGGCGAGAGTGGGCGCGGCTGGGCGATCACCAGTCGCTTCAGGTCCGGCCCCAAACCTTCCAGCGTATCGAGCGGCTTGACCGGCCCCAGCGCCGCCAGGGCCGCCTTGACCCGGTGCGGCGCGCGATCCTGCTTGAGCAGCTCTCTCAACTGGTCAGCCTCACCCCAGAGAATCGGCAGCGAGGTAAACAGCCCGATCGGGCGTTGCGGCTCGGCCGGGCGCGACAGCACGGTCCAGCCGAGCAAAGCGGCTGCGGCCAGCAAGATGGCAACGAGAAAGCTAGTTCTTGGGCGCGGCACTGGGGCTGGCCGAAGCCTCGGGCGCGGCTGCCGGGACCACGCCGATATCGGCCAGCGGATCACCGCGGTCTTCGGTCTTGGCTGGTGCCGTGGCCGCCGGGGCCGCGCTTTCGGACTGCCGCGCGCGGTCGTTTATGATGTTGGCAAGGCCGACAAGCAGCACGATCGCGGCCAGCCCGAACAGCCCGGCCTGAAGCCGCTGCACCGCCTGGGCGCGCAGTTCCCGCGCGGTTGGCGGCACGAAATGCTGAGGTATGGGACGGTTTGGCTGACTGGCCATGCGGCAGTTCTAGCCGATCAGGCCAGCCAGGGGAAGACCGGCAGGCTCTTCGCCCGGAGCCACTCCGGATTGTAGAGCGTGGAGAGATAGCGGAAGCCGGTATCGCACAGGATCGTGGCGACCCGGACATCCTGGCGCCCTTCGGCGACCAGCTGCTTGCCCAGCTCGACCGCCCCAGCAACGTTGATGCCCGATGAGAGGCCCAGGCACAGCCCTTCCTCACGCAGCAGGCGGGCAACCCATTCAAGGCCTTCCTCGTCCGAGATGCGGAACTGGGTGTCGATCGGCGCGCCTTCGAGGTTGGCGGTGATCCGACCCTGGCCGATCCCTTCGGCGACGGAAGTGCCTTCGGACTTCAACTCGCCGGTTGCGTAATAGCTGTAGAGCGCCGCGCCATGCGGATCGGTCAGGGCGATGCGGACATTCTCGTCAAAGGCCTTCAGCCCCAGCCCGACCCCGGCGATTGTCCCGCCCGTACCGGCAGCGCATGTGAAGCCGTCGATCCGCCCTTCCAGCTGCTGCCAGATTTCCGGCGCAGTGCTTTCAATATGGGCCTTGCGGTTGGCGACATTGTCGAACTGGTTCGCCCAGACCGCGCCCTCGGTCTCCTCGGCCAGACGGCGCGAGGTGTGGACGAAGTGTGCCGGGTCGGCAAACTTGGTCGGCGGCACCAGCACCAGTTCAGCCCCCAGCGCACGCAGGGTGTCCATCTTTTCCTTGGACTGGTTGTCCGGCATGACGATCACGGTCTTGTAACCGCGCGCATTGGCGACCAGCGCGATGCCGATCCCGGTGTTACCAGCCGTACCTTCAACCACCGTTCCGCCGGGCTTCAGCTCACCGCGCGCCTCGGCATCGCGGATGATCCACAGCGCGGCGCGGTCCTTGACCGAAGCGCCGGGGTTGGCGAATTCGCACTTGCCCCAAATCTCGCAGCCAGCAGCCTCGCTTGGTCCCTTGAGCAGGACAAGCGGAGTATTGCCGATCAGGTCGAGCGTGTTGTTCTGAACGAGCGCCATGGTCATCGCCCGAGAGGTAGGACTGCCGGGGGCGCGGCGCAATGCATTTGCGCTTGCCCCCTGTTAAGCTCAGTCTTCCGGCGCAATCGTGACCTTGAGGCCATCGAGCGCGTCGGTCAGCTGGATCTGGCACGACAGGCGCGAGGTTTCACCGCGGTGGTCCGAGCTGTCGAGCAGGTCGTTTTCGTCTTCGCTCATCGCCGGCAGCTTGGCCGCCCAGTCGGCATCGACATGGATGTGGCAGGTGGCGCAGGAGCAGCAGCCGCCGCACAGCGCCAGCAGTTCGTCAAAGCCGTTGTCGCGGATCGCTTCCATCACCGACAGGCCGGCCGAAGCCTGAACCGTCTTTTCTTCCCCAGCCCGATTGACCACTACCAGCTTCGGCATCGCGTCGTTTCCTCTTGCTTGCACCCTATCGGCGCTTCGCCGGGGCTGCTAACCAACGCGCTTTCCTTTGGCAAGCAGGACCATTGGTTTGGGATTGACCGCAGAGCAATTGAAGCATGGCCTAGACAGCGTGGCCGCGATCGAACCGCGCTTTGCCGGCGCGCTGGCCCGCACCGGCTATCCCGAGCCGCGGATCCGCCCGCGCGGCTATGGCACGCTGATGCGCACGATCGTTGGCCAGCAGGTCAGCGTGGCCGCCGCCGCATCGATGTGGCGCAAGTTCGAGGCGCACCTGGGGCCGGAACTGCCGCCCGAAAAGGTACTGGAATCCGATTTCGATACCCTGCGCGCCTGCGGCCTCTCCAAGCAGAAACAAGGCTACATGCGGAGTCTGTGCGAACTGGTGGTGGGCGGCGAACTCGATTTCGATTCGCTGCCAGCGGACGATGAGGCAGCGATCGCCCAGCTCACCCAGATCAAGGGCATCGGGCGCTGGTCAGCCGAGATCTACCTGCTGTTCGCCGAAGGGCGCGGCGATATCTGGCCGGCCGGCGATCTCGCCGTCCAGGCAGGCCTGCACAAGCTGCTGGACCTGCCCGAACGCCCCAGCGAAAAGCTGACCCGCGAACTGGCGGAAGCCTGGCGCCCGCACCGCGGCGCGACGGCAATCTTCACCTGGCATTGCTATAATAATCCGGCCTTGTAAGCTGTCTCGGAGTTTGCCCGAAAGGCAGACCAAGGAGGGGGCATGGGAGAGAATTCCACCGGCGGAGCCGACAAGCCTTTCATTGATTTCAATCAGACCCATCCTGCTGACCGTGATGCGGTGGCAATTGCGATTGCGCTTTGCTGGTTCGGGCTGCTCTCGGGCTTCATTCCCGACATGCTGCGCGAATACAACGCTGGCCATAGCTATGTGCCCAGCGCTCATGTCCACGCCGCAACTGCATTCGGCTGGATGTTGCTGCTTTCCTGGCAAGCATTGAAGGTGCGCCGAGGCCAGATGACCGAGCACCGCCGCAATGGCCAACGCTTTGGACCGTGGCTGGCGGCGATCGTGACAGTGAGTGCTCTGATCACGGTCTGGACCGCGGACCGGGTGCTGTTGTCTTCGCAGGAGTTCAACCCGGCACGTCTGGCCTTCCAGGTCGGTCACATTATTCCATTTGCTGTCCTTTCGGGCATTGCCTTGTGGCGGATCGACCGGCCAGACATGCATAAACGGCTGATGCTGCTGGCCGTCTTCGCGACCCTTGACACTGGCTGGTCGCGCTGGCTGGCGAGCGACCTGCGCGAAATCCTAGGAACGGGCCTGGCCCAGCAACTACTCGCCCGCTTCCCGCTGACCTGGGCGCTGATGGCAGGGATGGCAATTTATGACCGGGTGACGCGCAGACGCCTGCACCCAAGCTTTCTGCCAGCGGCAGCCTTGATCCTGGCCACCGAATTCGGCGCCGCAGCGCTCTACTTTGCGCCATGGTGGCCTGATCTGGCCCGGCGCCTGCTTGGCGGTTAGATTTGGCCAGATTTCGGTCCAGGCATCGCCTTACCCAGCGCATTGTCATTGCATGCTGCTAACATTGTTGTAAGTAGCCTCCTCGCGAATTGGGAGAGGCGCGCATGTATACAAACCGCAAGGCAATTTTCATCACGGGTGGTGGTTCGGGCATTGGTCGGGCCGTGGCGCAGAAATTTGCCGCCAATGGCTGGTTTGTCGGCCTGGCTGACATCAGCGAGAGCGGAATGAAGGAAACGGCGGCGCTGCTGCCGGCCGGCGCCTCCTCGCAGCACAAGCTTGATGTCCGTGACCGCGCTGCCTGGGACGTAGCGCTGGCCGACTTTGCCAAGGCGGCTGGCGGCAAGATCGACGTGGTCTTCAACAATGCCGGCATTCCGCTGGGCGGCGCACTGATCGAAAATAAGCCCGAAGAAATCGAGCGGTGCCTCGATATCAACCTCAAGGGCGTACTGTTCGGCGCCCAGGCCGCCTACCCCTGGCTCAAGGCCAGCGCGCCAGGTTCGTGTCTGCTTAACACGGCCAGCGCTGCCGGCATCTATGGCACGCCGGGGGCCTCAGTCTATTCGGCCACCAAGTTCGGCGTGCGGGCGATCACCGAAAGCCTGGATGGTGAATGGGCCGAAGACGGGATCAAGGTCGCCAGCCTTATGCCGGGCTTTATCGACACCCCGCTGATCGACATGACCTCCAACCAGGGCAGCAATGAAGCCATCCGCGAACGGGTGGTTGAGGCGGGGCTGGAGATCACCCCGGTCAGCGAAGTGGCCGACACCGCCTGGGCCGCAGTCCACGGCGACAGCTTGCACAACCGCGTCGGCAAGACCGCCCACCGCATCGCCTTCGCCGCCCGCTGGCTGCCCGGGCGCGTGCGCAAGCAGATGCGATCAAGCGCGCGGCCGCTGGGGAAGTAGGTTCAGCCGACGCTGGCGAGCCACTCCACCATCGCCGCGTCGCGCGCGGAAACGCCGCCCGCATCGTGCGTAGTCAGCGTAATCTCCACCCGGTTGTAGACGTTGAACCATTCCGGGTGGTGATCGGCCTTGTCGGCATAGAGCGCGACGCGGGTCATGAAGCCGAAGGCTTCGTTGAAATCCGTGAACTTGAACGTGCGCTCCAGCGCGAGGCCATCGGCGCGGAGCTGCCAGTCCGGGTGCCGCGTCAGCAGGTCGGACAGTTCGGTATCGGTCAGGCGGGCAATGGACATGAGCGGCTCCTTGGCAGTGCGCCCGCTTTCCCCTATCGCGCTGGGCGATGCAAGCGTGCCGCCTGACTGCGAACAACCTGGCCTGCCAGCGCGGCGAGCGGCTGCTGTTCCGTGGTCTCGGACTGGAGCTCACGTCCGGGCAGGGACTGCAGGTCAAGGGCGCCAACGGCATCGGCAAGTCCAGCCTGATCCGCATCCTCGCCGGCTTGCTGCGTCCGCTGGTCGGCACAGTCGAACGCGAAGGTAGCATCGGGCTGCTGGATGAGCGCCCTGCCCTCGATCCCGGCCTGCCGCTGGGCCAAGCGCTGGTCTTCTGGCAGCGGCTCGACGGGCCGGGCGACGCAGAGCTGGCGCAGCTTGGCCTCTCCGGCTTGCTCGAAGTACCGGTGCGCTATCTTTCGACCGGGCAGAAGAAGCGCGCGGCATTGGCCCGGCTGTTGGGGCAGGAAGCCCCGATCTGGCTGCTTGATGAGCCGCTCAATGGCCTCGATGCCAAGGGTGTTGCCTTAGTTGAGGCGCTGGTGGCGCAGCACTGCGCGCAGGGCGGGATTGCCCTCGTCGCCTCGCACCAGCCGATCGCTCTGCCCGGCGGCGCGGCGATCGATCTGGCGGACTTTACCGCATGAGGCACTTCCTGATCCTGCTGCGGCGCGACCTTAGCCTGCTGCTCGGCGGCGAGCGACGCGGGGCGACCTTGCTGCCAGTGCTGTTCTTCCTGGCAGTCGCCATGCTCTATCCGTTCGCGGTCGGGCCCGATGCGCCGGTACTGGCGCGGACCGGCGGCGGGGTGCTGTGGATCGCGGCGCTGCTGGCGGCGATCCTGCCGCTCGACCGGTTGGTCGAGCCCGATCTGGAGTTGGGCCTGTTCGATCAGCTGGCGCTGCGCGGCATCAGCGAGGAATTGGCCATGACCGCGCGGATGGTGGCGCACTGGCTCAGCTTCGCCCCGGCGCTGCTGCTGGCCGCCCTCCCCGCCTCGGCACTGGTCGGGACCGATGTGGCGACGCTCAAGACGGTCGAACTGGGCCTGCTGGCAGGAACGCCGGGCCTTGCGGCGTTGGGCGTGCTGGTCGCGGCACTCACTGCCAGCCTGCGCGGCGGCGCGGCGCTGGGCGGCCTGCTGGTCATTCCGCTGGCCGTGCCGCTGCTGGTCTTTGGGGCGGGCAGTCTATCGACGGGCGGCGAGGCCGGTATTGCCCTGACCGCTGCCTTCAGCCTGGTGCTGGTGGCGATCACGCCATTCGCCGCCGCCGCCGCGATCCGCAGCGCACGGGGTTAGTACGGCGGCTTGTCCAGCCCCTTGGGCGACTTGGTGAAGATCTCCACCCCGGTCTCGGTAATTCCGATCGAGTGTTCGAACTGGGCCGAGAGCGAGCGGTCGCGGGTTACCGCCGTCCAGCCGTCTTCCAGCACCTTCACCCCCGGCTTGCCGAGGTTGATCATCGGTTCGATCGTGAAGAACATGCCCGGCTTCAGTTCCGGGCCGGTCCCGGCGCGGCCCGCGTGGACGACCTCGGGGGCATCGTGGAAGAGCCGGCCCAGACCATGACCGCAGAATTCGCGGACCACGCCATAGCGGTTTGCTTCGGCATAGGTCTGGATCGCCGCGCCGATATCGCCCAGCCGCGCGCCCGGACGGCTGGCCGCCTCGATCCCCAGCATCAGGCATTCGTGCGTCACGTCGACTAGCCGCTTGGCCTTCAGCGGCACGTCGCCGACCAGGTACATCCGGCTGGTATCGCCGTGCCAGCCATCGAGCAAAGGGGTGACGTCAATGTTGACGATATCGCCGTCCTTCAGAACCTTGTCCGAAGGAATGCCGTGGCAGACCACGTGGTTGATCGAGATGCAGCACGAATGGGTGTAGCCGCGATAGCCGAGCGTGGCCGGGACCGCGCCGCCATCCAGCGTCATCTGGCGAACAATGTCATCCAGCTCCTGGGTTGAGACGCCCGGCTGAACCATCGGCACCAGCGCATCGAGGATCTCTGCCGCCAGCCGCCCGGCGCGGCGCATCCCCTCGAAACCTTCCGGCCCGTGGAGCTTGATCGTGCCGTCGCGCAGGACGGTCTCGGTTCCGGTAACTACCTGGTACTGTGTCATCGCCGCGCCATATAGGCGCATCGCCGCCAAAAAGCGAGGGCAGCCTTACCGGCCAAGCGCGAAGACCGAACGGTACTGCGGCTTGACTGCCGCCAGCACGGCCTTGGTCACCGGCAGGGTGATCTCGTAATCGCCCTCGGCATAGGGTCCGGCCTCGTAGGGCGCGATCAGGATTCCGATCCAGTCAAACTGCTGCTTGTTCGAGGAACCGAGGATCACGGTCGAAGCAGTGGGGTCCACGCACTGATCGAACATGTCATCGCTGTTCGGATCGATCGGCTCGCCCCGGCGCGCCGCGCGTTCGCGGTTGAGCGCCTTGCAGAACGGTTCGCGGATCGCAGCAGCCAGCGCCGCTTTCGCCACGAACAGGTCGGTCGCCACCCGGCTCTTTCCGGCCGCCTTGTCCCACAGCAGCGCCTGCGACCAATGGTTGGGGTGCGCCCCGCTGGTATAGGTGCTCGCCCCGGCCGACAGGCTGAGCCAGCCGGGCAAGTCCGTCACGACCGACCAGCCGGCCGAATAGGAATAGGGGTTGAACGGAAAGCCGTTTTCCTGTGCGGCAACCCGCCCTTCGCGCGCGGCGGCGGCCAGCTCGCGGCGCTGTTTGGCGAGGTCCGCCTCCAGTTCGGCCGCCAGCGCCGGGATCGCGGCGGCTTCGGCCGGTAGCTGTAATCGAACTGAACGAGGCGGTGCGTTCTTCGGTCTTGCGGGCCTGTGCTGGCGCTGGGGCTGTCGCCGTTGCTACCGGGGCTGCTGTGCTCGCATTGGCAGTGGCTTCCGGTGCCTTGGCCTCGTCCTTCTCCGGCACACATCCCGTGCTGAGCAGCAGGAACAGGATCGCCGCTTTCCGCATTTGCCAATTTCCTCTCGCACCTTGCGCCGCAGCGCGGCTATGGCAGGGACCATGACCGATAAGCACGCCTTGATCCAGCCTGACCGTGACCAAAGCGCCACGCCGATCCATGTGGTCGACAAGGCGGGACTGGATGATTTCCTGAAGAGCCTGCCTGCCGCAGCGCGCTCCGCCCTCGCCGCGCAGAAATTTTCGGCCGGACCGTTCGAACACGCGATCCTGCCAAATGGTGAAGACTGGTCAGTCGTCACCGGCGTCGCCGATGCGAGCGAACTTGGCACCTGGTGTCTGGCCCGGCTGGGGGAAAGTCTGCCGGCCGGAACCTATCGCGTCGCCAATGCCGATAGCGGCCCGGCGCTGTTCGGCTGGGCGGCCGGGCAATACCGCTTTGACCGCTACCGCGCCGAACCATCGGAGGAAGGCCCGCGCGTGCTGCTGACCAAGGCTGCCGGGGCAATCGCCCCTGCCCTGGCCGAAGTTGCCGCGACGGTGCTGGTCCGCGACATGGTCAACACCCCGGCCGAAGACATGGGCCCGGCCCAGCTTGAGGCCGAAGTTGCCCGCGTCGCCAAGGCCCACACCGGTAAGTTTGGGGCCGAGGTCAAGGTGACCAGCGGCGATGCGCTGGAGCAGGGCTATCCGATGGTCCACGCGGTCGGCCGGGCGGCGGCCCGCCACCACGCGCCGCGTCTGCTGGAACTGACCTGGGGCGATCCGCGCCATCCCAAACTGGCGATCGTCGGCAAGGGCGTCTGCTTTGACAGCGGCGGGCTCGACATCAAGCCGGCCTCGGGCATGCTGCTGATGAAGAAGGACATGGGCGGCGCGGTCCACGCCCTCGCTCTCGCCCAGCTGGTCATGCAGCATCACCTCAAGGTGCGGCTGCACCTGCTGATCCCGGCGGTGGAGAACGCGATTGCGGGCAATGCCTTCCGCCCGGGCGATGTGCTGAAGAGCCGCGCCGGGATCTCGGTCGAGATTGGCAATACCGATGCCGAAGGGCGGTTGGTGCTGGGCGATGCGCTGACCCGCGCAGGCGAGGAAGAGCCCGAGCTGGTGATCGACTTTGCCACCCTGACCGGCGCTGCGCGCGTCGCGGTCGGGCCGGACCTTCCGGCCCTGTTCACCCGGCGCGACGAGACCGCCGCGGAAATGCTGGCGGCGGGCGAAGCCGCGAATGATCCGTGCTGGCGCCTGCCGCTTTACGATGGCTACCGCGAATACCTGAAGAGCGACATTGCCGACCTCAACAACTCCGGCAGCAACGGCTTCGCCGGCGCCTCGGTCGGCGCGCTGTTCCTCGACCGGTTCGTCCCCGCCGGGACCGACTGGGCCCACTTCGATACCTTCGCCTGGCGCCCCGCTGCCAAGCCCGGCCGGCCCAAGGGCGGTGACGCCCTGGGCCTGCGCGCGGCTTGGGGCCTGCTCAAGGGGCGCTATGGATAACTTGCTAGCTGGTCAAAGCGGCGCTAATCGCCCGGTCTTCCAGTTTTCGGGGCACGAAGTCTTGACCGTAACCGCCATTCCCGAGGGCCAGTATGGCCTTTCCGGCCCGGCCGAAAAGCTTGACGCTGCGCATTGGCCGGTGCGCGGGGACCTGGCGCATATCCGCCTGGCTGGGCGCTGCTTCGTGCCGCACTATGCCGTGCCAATGCCGCACAAGGTTGTGGCGGGCGGCGCCAGCCTGCTCGCCGCCAACCGGGCCGATGCGGAAGTGCACGAGGAACTGGCCGGCGGCGCAGTGTTCAACGTGCTGGACGTGACCGGCGGCTGGGCCTGGGGCCAGGTCGGCGAGGACGGCTTTGTCGGCTACCTGCCGGTCGAAGCGCTCGATGCGGACGAACGACGAAGCTGAACTATCCCCATTCCCGTTCGTGCTGAGCTTGTCGAAGCACCGCTTTTTTCTTCGGGTCTGGGCTCAACGCCGCCAGAACAAGGGCGGTCCTTCGACAGGCTCAGGACGAACGGAGTTTGCGAAGGTAGGGTCTGGATCGAGCCGTCAGGTTGTTGCACATGACCCATACCGTTTTCATCGATGGCGCCGCCGGGACCACGGGGCTCGAGATCGTCGAACGCCTTGCCCCGCGCGCCGAGTTCGAACTGCTGATCCTGGACGAGGAAGCGCGCAAGGATGCCGGCGCGCGGCGCGATGCCTATCACGCGGCGGACTTTGCCGTGCTCTGCCTACCCGACGACGCCGCCAAGGAAGCCTTGGCCCTGGCCGAGGGCTCCAAGGTGCGGATCATCGATGCCTCTGTTGCCGGCGGACTGGCCCTATACCGTCAATGCCGTCTCGGGCTATTCGGGCGGCGGCAAGGCGCTGATCCAGCGGTTTGACGAGGACGGCGATATTGCCTTCCGTGCCTATGGGCTGGGCATGGGGCACAAGCATGTGCCCGAAATGCAGCGCTATGCCGCACTCACCCATTCGCCGCTGTTCGCGCCAGCCGTGATCGATGCGCATCGCGGCATGGTGGTCGAAGTGCCGCTGCCGCTCAGCGTCATGCCGATGGCCGGATCGCCCGAAGTTCTGCGCCTCGCGCTGGTTGAATTCTACGCCGGCAGCCAGGTCGTGACCATGCACGACGAACCCAAGGACGAACTGCTGCTGCGCCGCTCGATGCAGCCCAGCGACCGGCTCGACCTGTGGGTTTTCGGCGCCAAGGATGGCACCCAGGCGCGGCTGGTCGCGCGGCTCGACAACCTGGGCAAGGGTGCCAGCGGGGCGGCCATACAGAGCCTCAACCTGATGGCCGGCCTGCCCGAAACCGCCGGGCTCAATCTCTAGTCTGCCCATTTTTTAGGCAGGTCCTGCTGAAAAATCAGGCAAGTCTGGACGCCAGATCACTTCGCGAAAGTTACACGCGAACGACTCGCAAGATTCAAATGTTGCGATTCCGCTCTTTTCGCAGCCGCAGCGATCAACTAGGCCCGATCCTAGGCCATTGGCACGATTCTTGATAGGAACCGGGCGTGGCATTCCAAAAGGCCGGGCTGGCCCAGCAACTGGGACGGTACCGGCACGCTGCGCAGGGGAATACGAAGTGAAAAAGATCGAAGCGATCATCAAGCCCTTCAAGCTCGATGAAGTGAAGGAAGCGCTCCACGAAGTCGGCGTTTCCGGCATCACCGTGACCGAGGCCAAGGGCTTTGGCCGCCAGAAGGGCCATACCGAACTCTATCGCGGCGCCGAATACGTCGTCGACTTTCTGCCGAAGGTGAAGCTTGAGGTCGTGGTGAGCGACGACCTGGCTGACCGCACTGTCGAAGCGATCGCCGCCGCCGCGCAGACCGGGCGGATCGGTGACGGCAAGATTTTTGTTTACGCCGTCGAGAAGGCGATCCGCATCCGTACTGGCGAGCGCGACAACGACGCCATCTGATCCAACCATTCCATTCGGAACCATCGCCCGCGGCCGCTGGTCGGGGACATCAAGAGGGAAGACCAATGACCAAGGCCAAGGACATCATCAAGCGGATCAAGGACGAGGAGATCGAATGGGTCGATCTGCGTTTCACCGATCCCAAGGGCAAGTGGCAGCACCTGACGATGTGCGCCCACGTGATGGGTGAGGACGAGCTGGAAGACGGCCTGATGTTCGACGGCTCGTCGATCGAAGGCTGGAAGGCCATCAACGAGTCCGACATGATCCTGAAGCCGGACCTGGATTCGGTCTTCATCGATC
>JAJTFU010000206.1 GCA_021299075.1 Novosphingobium sp.
AAGAGATAGAGCAGCACCGAAAGCGGCAGGTACCACAGCGGGTAGGCGCCGAAATCGGTGTAGATCTGCGTCCAGCCCTGTTGCTGCCAGCCCCAGGCGACCACCCCGGCGGGAATGCCGTAGATCGCCGCCGAAGCCAGCGACCAGCCAATCTCGCGCCGAATCTGCGGCTCCAGCCCCTGGTAGAGGCCGGGCCGCACGATTCTGGTAGCCCAGGCAAAGGCCCCGCTGGTGACGAGATAGCGCAGCGCGACGATCAAGGTCATCGCCACTGCCGACCATGCGGCCGCTTGCCATCCCGAACCAGACAGATCCTGCATTGCCGCGCCTTATGCCGCGCCGCGAATCGCGGCGCCAGCCCTGTTAGCGGGCGTTGTGGCTCTTGCCGCGGAACTGGCCCTGACCACCGCGACCACCTTCGCGCCGATCGCCACCGGGACGGCGATCGCCGTGAGGAGCACCGCGCCGTTCGCCCTGCGGGCCATCGCGGCGTTCGCCCTGGCGGACCGGACGACGATCGCCGGTCGGAGCAGGACGGCGGTCACCGGTCGGGGCCGGGCGGCGTTCGGCGGTCTTGGCGCCAGCCTTGGGCATTACGCCGAACTGGCGGGCTTCACGCTCTTCAGCGGCCAGCGGGTTGAACACCGGACCACGCTGTTCGCGCGGGGCCCATTCCTTGCGGACGTGCTCGTTGCGGTGGTACTGATCGCGGCTCTGCCCGTCGCGGCTCTGGCCGCCGGGGCTGCGGTTGTTGTTGCGACCACGGCCCTGGCCGCCGCGCGGCTGACCGCCACGCCCGCGGGCATCGCGTTCGTCGCGGCGGGCGTCCTGCTCGGCCTCGGCCGGCTTGCGGCTGGGCAGCGGCAGGCGGGCGGCTTCCTTCTGGAAGTCTTCCGGCAGCAAGTTGAACACGTGGCTGACCCCAGTCACGTCGATCCCGCGCGCGGCGATGTCGGTCGCCACCAGCACCGGCGTGGTGCCCTTGCGGAAGGCCAGCAGCGCAGCGGTGCGCTGGGCCTGGCTCTTGTTGCCGTGGATCGCCGCGGCATTGACGCCGGCCGTGGTCAGATGGCGGACGACGCGGTCGGCGCCGTGCTTGGTGCGGGTGAAGACCAGCGCGCGTTCGATCGAACCATCGGCCAGGCCAGCGCGCAGCCGCAGCGAGAGCAGCGCCTGCTTTTCGCTCTGGTTGACGAAGGTGATGAACTGATCGACCCGCTCGGCCGTGGTGGCCTGCGGCGTCACTTCAACCCGGACCGGGTTCTGGATGAACTGCTTGCCCAGCTCGGCAATCGCCTTGGGCATGGTCGCGCTGAAGAACAGGCTCTGGCGCTCCTTGGGGAGCATGTTGGCCACGCGCTTCAGCGGGACGATGAAGCCCAGGTCCATCATCTGGTCGGCTTCGTCGAGCACGAAGATCTCGACATTGCGCAGCGTCAGCGCGCGCTGGTCGATCAGGTCGAGCAGGCGGCCCGGGGTGGCGACCAGGATGTCGCAGCCCGGAACAAGCGCCCGGGCCTGCTTGCCGACGGGGATCCCGCCGAACACGCATTGGACCGAAAGGTTCAGGTACTTGGCATAGCCGCGCATGTTCTCGGCGATCTGGGCAGCCAGCTCGCGGGTGGGGCTCAGCACCAGCATCCGGCACGAGGCATTGCTGCGCGCCTTGGGATTGGCGGCCAGGCGGTGCAGCGAGGGCAGCGAGAAAGCGGCGGTCTTGCCGGTGCCTGTCTGGGCAATGCCCAGCAGGTCGCGGCCCTCGAGCAGCGCAGGGATCGCCTGGCGCTGGATCGGAGTGGGATCGGAATAGCCCTTGGTCTCAAGCGCACGGACAAGCGGCTCGGCCAGGCCAAGATCGGTAAAATAGGTCATAAAAACTCTTCAATATGAAGCGGCGCAGACGGAATGATCCCGTCTTGCGAAGCAAGGTGTCGTTCGATGCGACCCTGCGTGAAAGAGGAAGCTTCAGCGGATGCGGCGATCGTACGTTCGGGCAAGTCTTCCGTTGAAACGGTGACCTCACGCTGCCGGAACTGCGGTGGAAACAAGGCCCACGCGCCGATTGCAGAAGACTATCTAGTGTGCATTGCAGCAAAAGGCAAGGAAATTACCCCGGTGCAGCGCTGACCGGCCCTATTGGACGACCAGATGGGGCGGCAATGCGCCCCATGCTCCCCCACTTAGCGGGCGGACACGGTTCCGCGCGCTGGCTGCGCCGATCGACGCGGGGCGGCCCGATAGCGGAAGCTTAACAGCATAAGGGCGAGGCACCAAGCGCGGCGCGAATCCGCCTTGCATTCCCTGCTGAGAGGCGCATCTTCCCGCGATCCTGAGGTTGCGCGCGAGGGAGACCCTATGGCGACCGCTTTCCAGACCGAAACGTCAGATCCGTTCGACGTCAGCCGCTCCGAAATCTATGCCGAACATCGCTGGCACGAACCGTTCCGCCGTCTGCGCGCCGAAGCCCCGGTGCATTACACGCCGGAAAGCGCCTTTGGCCCATACTGGTCGGTCTCGACTTACAAGCCGATTGTCCATGTCGAGGCCCTGCCCGAGATCTACAGCTCATCCTGGACCAATAGCGGCGGGATCAGCATCGTCGATCGCCCGCCCGGCGAAGCGCCGATGCCTAATTTCATTGCGATGGACCGGCCCAAGCACACCGAGCAACGCCGCACGGTCTCCCCCGCCTTCACGCCGAGCGAGATGGCGCGGATGAGCGGCGATATTCGCCGCCGCACGGCCGAGTTGCTTGATCAGCTGCCGATGGGCGAACGGTTCGATTGGGTCGATCGGGTTTCGATCGAACTGACCACACAGATGCTGGCGATCCTGTTCGATTTCCCGTGGGAGGACCGCCGCCTGCTTACGTTCTGGTCTGACTGGGCCGGCGATATCGAAGTGCGGATGGATCCGGTGCGGAACGCCGAACGGACCCGGCACATGCTGGAAATGGGTGCTTACTTCAAGCAGCTCTGGGATGCCCGGACCGGCCAGCCGCCCAGCCCCGACTTGATCTCGATGATGCTGCATTCCGATGCGATGAACCACATGGATCCGCAAGAATTCATGGGTAACCTGGTTCTGCTGATTGTCGGCGGCAACGATACGACCCGCAATACCATGTCGGGTCTGGCCTATGCGCTCGACAAGTTCCCCGATCAGCGCGCCCTGCTCGAAAGCGATCCCGCCCTGATCCCCAATGCGGTCGCCGAGATCATCCGGTGGCAGACCCCGCTGGCGCATATGCGCCGTACGGCCCTCGCCGATACCGAGCTGGAGGGGCAACAGATCCGCAAGGGCGACAAGGTGATCCTGTGGTACATTTCCGCCAACCGCGACGAAAGCGTGTTCACCGATGCCGACAAGTTCCTGGTCACCCGCGAGAATGCGCGGCGGCACCTGTCATTCGGCTATGGCATTCATCGCTGCGTCGGCGCGCGGCTGGCCGAACTGCAGGTTACGATCCTGCTTGAGGAAATGGCCAAGCGCCGGATGCGAGTCCATGTCTGCGAAGAGCCGGTCCGCACCGCCCAGAGCTTCGTCAACGGCTACAAGTCGATGGAAGTAGAGCTGGAGCGCTTTTGAGGGCGATTGCGCGCGCCTGCCGAACCATTAGAAGCATGGCATGATCAAAGCCCTTCTTTCGGCGCCGTTGGCGCTGTCGCTCTTCCTGTCCCCCATTCCCGCCCAGGCCGCTCCGCCGAGCAAGACTGAGCAGACGATGATCGCGACGGTTGATGCCGAAGCGGCGCGCCACCTCGCGCTGCTGGAAAAGCTGGTCAACCAGAACAGCGGCACGCGCAACCTCAAGGGCGTGCGCGCCGTACATGACATGCTGGTGCCGGAGTTCGCGGCGTTGGGCTTTACCGTGCGTTGGGTCGATCAGGCGGCCGTCGGCCGGGCCGGCCACTTCATTGCCGAGCATAAGGGCAAGAAGGGCACCAAGCGGCTGCTGCTGATCGGCCACCTCGATACAGTGTTCGAGCTCGACCATCCGTTCCAGAAGTTCGAGCGGATCAGCGCCGACAATGCCAAGGGCCCAGGCGCGGCCGATGACAAGGGCGGGATTATCTCGATGCTGGCTGCGCTGCGCGCCATGCACAAGGCGGGGACGCTGAAGGATGCCAATATCGAGATCGTGCTGACCGGGGACGAGGAAGAGGCCGGCCT
>JAJTFU010000028.1 GCA_021299075.1 Novosphingobium sp.
CGCCCGAACCGTTGGCAATGCGGATCTTGCGCTTGGCGTTGAGCAGATCGGGCCGCATCCGCTCCTTCGGCGTCATCGAACCGATGATCGCATCCATCCGCAGCAGCACGCGGTCGTCCATGCCGGACTGTTCCATCGCCTGCTTGGCCTTCTTCATCCCCGGCATCATGCCGGCCAGCGCACCCAGGCCGCCCATCTTCTGCATCTGGCGCAGCTGCTGGCGCAGGTCGTTCATGTCGAACTGACCCTTGGCCATCCGCGCGGCCATCTTTTCGGCCTCGGCCTCGTCGATCGCCGCAGCCGCCTTCTCGACGATCGAGACGACATCGCCCATGCCGAGGATCCGGCCGGCGACGCGGCTGGGCTGGAACGCCTCCAGCGCATCAAGCTTTTCGCCGGTACCGGCAAACTTGATCGGCTTGCCGGTGACGGCGCGCATCGAGAGCGCCGCACCGCCGCGGGCATCGCCGTCCATCCGGGTCAGCACGACGCCGGTGAGCGGCACCTGCGCAGTGAAGCTTTGCGCGACGTTGACCGCATCCTGGCCGGTCAGCGAATCGACCACCAGCAGCACTTCCTTGGGTGCCGAGATCGCGGCGACGGCCTGCATCTCGTCCATCAGCTGCTGATCGACGTGGAGGCGGCCGGCGGTATCGAGCAGCAGGACGTCGATCGCCTGGAGCTTCGCGGCCTGGAGCGCACGGGTGGCGATATCGACCGGCTGCTGGCCCGGAATGATCGGCAGGGTGACAACGTCAACCTGCTCGCCCAGCACCTTGAGCTGCTCCTGCGCGGCCGGACGGTTGACGTCGAGCGAGGCCATCATGGCCTTCTTGCCGTGCTTTTCCTTGAGCAGCTTGGCCAGCTTGGCCGTGGTCGTCGTCTTACCCGAGCCTTGCAGGCCGACCATCATGATCACGACCGGCGGCGTGGCGGCCAGGTCCAGGCCGGGAACATCGTCCCCGCCCAGCATCTCGACCAGCGCGTCATTGACGATCTTGACGACCTGCTGGCCCGGCGTGACCGACTTCAGCACCGACTGGCCAATCGCCTGTTCGGTTACCGAATCGATGAAGCGGCGGACAACGGGAAGGGCAACATCGGCTTCGAGCAGGGCGATTCGCACTTCGCGCATCGCCTCGCGCACGTCCGCCTCGTTCAGGGCACCGCGCCCGCGCAGCTTGTCAAAGACGCTGCCTAGCCGGTCTGAAAGACTGTCGAACATTCGCGTCGTTACCTCAAACTCGCGGCCGGAAACCCCGAAACGCGAAAAAAGCCGGTGGGCGAAACCTCGCCGACCAGCTTGCCACTCAAGTACTCAAACTCTCGCGAATGATGGTGGAGCCTAGCGGGATCGAACCGCTGACCTCCTGCATGCCATGCAGGCGCTCTCCCAGCTGAGCTAAGGCCCCGTAACCATCATCCGGCAAGCCCCGAGAGACTTGCCAATCCCGCCCGACCAGCGAGCGAGGCCGCCCCTCTAGTGGCGGCTCCCGCTCTTGGCAAGAGCGTTTTTGCCTCGATTAATTCTCGTCGCCGTCGTCGTCGCCAACGCCCACGCCAAGGTCATCGTCGCCGCCCAGATCGACGTCGTTGTCCGGCGAATCGCCGTCTTCGTCGATATCCAGATCGGGATCGGCCAGATCGACATCCTCGACCTCTTCGACCTTGGCCTTCTGGACTTCCTCATAGGGAATCGGCTGCTTCGACTTCAGCACCGGATCGGCATGCCAGGCATAGCCGCATTCGATGCAGGTGATCGGGTCATCCTTGCCCAGATCATAAAAGCGGGTGCCGCACTTCGGGCAGCCGTGCTTGGCGCCCCATTCAGCCTTGACCATGTCAATTCCTCGATGCTGCCCTTCGCCGCGGCGATGGGCTGAAAACTCTTCATACGTATTGGTGACGGCTTGCGCCTGTCCCAGCGCGGCGCGCGCCTTGCCATAGCCCGCGCCCGCTGTCAAAAGCCGCGCGCAATTGCAGCCATACCCGTGAAAGTCCCACCGTGTCCAACGCCGATCCTGCCGCGATGAAGCCGCGCCGCTTCATGCCCTCCGGCCCGCTGCGGGGCACGATCCGCGTGCCGGGTGACAAATCGATCAGCCACCGTTCGATCATGCTGGGAGCACTGGCCGTGGGTGAGACGCGCGTGACCGGGCTGCTGGAGGGCGAGGACGTGCTCTCCACCGCCGCCGCGATGCGGGCGATGGGCGCGCGTGTCGAGCGCCTTGGCGAAGGCGAATGGTCAGTCCACGGGGTCGGCGTCGGCGCGTTGCTCCAGCCGCAGGACCCGCTCGACATGGGCAATTCCGGCACTTCCACGCGGCTGCTGATGGGTCTGGTGGCGAGCCATCCGATCACCGCAACCTTCATTGGCGATGCCAGCCTCTCCAAACGCCCGATGGGCCGCGTGATCGGACCGCTGAGCCAGATGGGTGCAGCCTTCGATGCTTCGGAAGGCGGCCGCCTGCCGCTGACTGTGCGCGGCGCCCAGCCCGCTGTGCCAATTGCATACCGCCTGCCTGTGGCTAGCGCCCAGGTCAAAAGCGCGGTGTTGCTGGCTGGCCTCAACACCCCTGGCATCACCACCGTGATCGAGCCCGTCCCCACGCGCGACCATTCCGAACGGATGCTGCGCGGCTTTGGCGCAGACCTGTCGGTCGAGGTCGAGGCGGATGGCACACGGGTGATTCGCCTGGTCGGAGAAGCCGAACTGAAGCCCCAGACGATCGAGGTGCCGGGCGATCCCTCCTCTGCTGCTTTCTTCATCGTCGCCGCGCTGCTCGTGCCGGGCAGCGAGTTGACGATTCTAAACGTCGGCCTCAACCCGACCCGCGCCGGATTGATCGAAGTGCTGCGCCAGATGGGCGGCGACATTGCCGAGGTTAACCGCCGCGAAGTGGGCGGTGAGCCAGTGGCCGATCTGGTAGTGCGCCATTCCGCGCTCAAGGGCATAGCCATCGACCCGGCGGTCGTGCCCAGCATGGTCGATGAGTTCCCCGCGCTGTTCGTCGCCGCCGCCCTCGCCGAAGGGACCACGGTCACCACTGGCCTGGAGGAACTGCGGGTCAAGGAAAGCGACCGGATTTCGGTCATGGCCGCAGCCCTGACCGGCGCCGGTGCCCGCGTCACCGAAACCGAAGACGGCCTGATCATCGAGGGGACCGGCGGCGAAGTGCTGCGCGGCACCGCCGGGGCAATCGCCACGCACCTCGACCACCGCATCGCCATGTCGATGGCCGTTGCCGGCCTCGCCAGCCGCGCCGGGGTGGAAGTCGACGATACCCGCCCGATCGCGACCAGCTTTCCGGTGTTCGAGGCGCTACTGGATGGGCTGGCGACATGATGTTCGATTGGGCAACGATTGCCGGCCTGATCGGCTCGGCGCTGTTCGTCGGCGGCTTTGCCTATGCCAACGCCGCCAAGCAGCTCGACAAGGTCCTGTTCAACCTGATCAACCTGCTGGGCGCGATCCTGCTGCTGGTCTCGCTGTCAGTGCACTTCAACCTCGCAGCCGTGGTGCTTGAAGTGTGCTGGGGGCTGATCGCGCTGGTCGGCCTGGTCAAGGCGCTGAGTGAGCGGCGCGGGAGAGCTGCGTCATGATCATCGCCGTCGACGGACCGACCGCCTCGGGCAAGGGCACCATTGCCAAGGCGCTGGCGGCGCATTTCGGCCTGCCCCACCTTGATACCGGGCTGCTCTATCGCGCAGTGGGCCGGCAAGTGGCGCTCAACGGCGGCAATCCCGACGATCCGGACGATGCCCTGGCGGCCTGCACTTTCCACGAACACCTGCTCGACGATCCCGAACTGCGCAGCGAGGCGACTGGTGGCCTGGCCAGCCGCGTCTCCATCCATCCGTCGGTGCGCCAAGCGCTCTATGAGCGCCAGCGCGCCTTTGCCGCCCAGCCTGGCGGCGCTGTGCTTGACGGGCGGGATATCGGCACGGTTATCGCGCCCGAGGCGGACGTGAAGCTGTTCGTCGTCGCCTCGGTCCCCGCGCGGGCCGAGCGGCGGTTAAAGGAAATGCAGGAACAGGGCCGCGCCGTCGCCCTGGCCGACATCGCCGCCGACCTGGAGGCGCGCGACGAGCGTGACCGGACGCGCGCCGAAGCCCCGCTGGTGGCTGCCGCTGATGCCGTGCTGCTCGACACGAGCGACCTTGGCCGCGACGCAGCGATTGCCGCAGCCATCGCAATTGCCCAAGGGCGGCGCTGATCATGCCGCGTTTCCCACTTCTCGCCCTCGCCGTGCTGGCCGCTGGAACGGCTGCGCTCAGCCAGCCTGTACGCGTCGAGGAACGTCGCCTGGCCGAGGTCGAACGTGGGCGGGCGATTGCCGAGGCCCGCTGCGCTGCCTGCCACGCGGTAACCGCCAATGGCACCTCACCCAATCCGGAGAGCCCTGGCTTCGAGGACATTGCCAATCGCCGGGGCCTGACCAGCGCAACGCTGCGCCAGTACCTGCGCGATGCGCACAATTATCCCGAGGCCATGCAATTCCGGATTGATCGCGGTCAGGTCCGCGACCTCTCAGCCTATATCGTCACCCTCAAGCGCGCCGACTACAAGCCGGCGATCTGACCGCCCGAACGGTCGCAAATTCCTTGCGTTTTGGGGCCCTCGCGCCTAAGCGCCGCCGGTCCCGGAGGGTCTTGACCCAAAGGGATGTTGTGGACGGCATCCGGCCCCCATGACGTTCGGCCCACTTTTGGCCCGCCTAGGCAATGGTGCTGCGGCGGAGAAAAGACCAGCGGATACAACCGCTTGGCCGGAAACATTGTTAGACAGGAAACTGTACCATATGGCTTCTGCAGCCAATCCCACGCGCGACGATTTTGCCGCGCTGCTCGACGAATCCCTCGGTGGCGCCGCTGATGGCGGCTTTGAAGGCCGGGTCGTCAAGGGCACCATTACCGCAATCGAAGGCGACAAGGCGGTTATCGACGTTGGCCTCAAGAGCGAAGGCCGCGTTCCGCTCAAGGAATTCGCCATGCCGGGCCAGCCGCACGGCCTGAGCGTCGGTGACGAAGTCGAAGTCTTCGTTGACCGCGTTGAAAACGCCGATGGCGATGCCATGCTAAGCCGCGACCGCGCCCGCCGCGAAGCCGCCTGGGACAAGCTCGAAGAAGAATTCGGTGAAGGCAAGCGCGTCGAAGGCGTGATCTTCGGCCGCGTCAAGGGCGGCTTCACGGTCGACCTCAACGGCGCCGTTGCCTTCCTCCCCGGTTCGCAGGTCGATATCCGTCCCGTGCGCGACGTGCAGCCGCTGATGGACGTGCCGCAGCCCTTCCAGATCCTGAAGATGGACCGCCGCCGAGGCAACATCGTGGTTTCGCGCCGCGCCGTGCTGGAAGAAACCCGCGCCGAACAGCGTTCGGGCCTGATCATGAACCTGGCCGAAGGCCAGATCATCGATGGCGTGGTCAAGAACATCACCGACTATGGTGCCTTCGTCGACCTCGGCGGCATCGACGGCCTGCTCCATGTCACCGACATGAGCTACAAGCGCGTCAACCACCCCAACGAAGTCATCAATATCGGTGACACCGTGAAGGTGCAGATCATCCGCATCAACCAGGACACCCAGCGCATCAGCCTGGGCATGAAGCAGCTGGAAAGCGATCCGTGGGAAGGCGTTGCCGCCAAGTACCCGGTTGGCGCCAAGCTGCGCGGGACCGTCACCAACATCACCGAATACGGCGCCTTTGTAGAGCTGGAAGCCGGGATCGAAGGTCTGGTCCACGTTTCGGAAATGTCCTGGACCAAGAAGAACGTCCACCCCGGCAAGATCGTTTCGACCTCGCAGGAAGTCGACGTGCTGGTGCTGGAAGTCGACAGCGACAAGCGCCGCATCAGCCTGGGTCTCAAGCAGGCCCAGCAGAACCCCTGGGAAGCCTTCGCCGAGAAGCACCCGGTCGGTTCGACCGTGGAAGGCGAAGTCAAGAACGCGACCGAATTCGGCCTGTTCATCGGCCTCGACGGCGACGTCGACGGCATGGTCCACATGTCGGACATCGCCTGGGGCATCTCGGGCGAAGACGCGCTGGCCCTGCACCGCAAGGGCGAGCAGGTCTCGGCCATCGTGCTCGACGTTGATGTGGAGAAGGAGCGTATCTCGCTCGGCATGAAGCAGCTTGAAAAGGGTGCTCCGGCCGCTGGCGTGGCTGCTGCCTCCTCGGGCCTGAAGAAGAACGAAGTCGTCACCGTCACCGTGCTCGAAGTGCGCGACGGCGGCCTCGAAGTTCAGGCTGGCGACGATGGCGCCACCGGCTTCATCAAGCGCAGCGACCTGGGCCGCGACCGCGACGAACAGCGTCCGGACCGCTACCAGGTTGGCCAGAAGTTCGATGCCATGGTGATCGGTTTCGACCGCTCCAAGAAGCCGAACTTCTCGGTCAAGGCGCGTCAGCTGCACGAAGAAAAGGAAGCCGTGGAACAGTACGGTTCCTCGGATGCCGGCGCTTCGCTGGGCGACATCCTTGGCGCCGCGCTGAAGGCCAAGAAGGACTAATCCTTCTTCGCCAGCCTCCAGGCTAAGCTAACAAAGGCCCGTCCGGAGCGATCCGGGCGGGCTTTTGCTTTGCGGGCGGTTTGGGTTTATCCTTCGCCCATGCTTGAAATTCATCAGTTCGCCTGCTTGTCCGACAACTACGGCTATCTGCTCCATGACCTGGCGAGCGGCGAAACCGCCTGCATCGATGCGCCCGATGCCGATGCCTATCTGCGCGAGGCTGCCCACAAGGGCTGGCAGATCACCCAGATCTGGAACACCCACTGGCACCCGGACCACGCCGGCGGCAACAATGCGATCAAGGCCGCGACCGCCTGCACGGTCATCGCCCCGGCCGAGGTTGAGCGGATTGCCGCGCCCGATCGAGTCGTGGCGCATGGCGATACGGTTTCGCTTGGCACCTTCACGGCCCAGGTGATCGACGTGTCAGGTCACACCAACGGCCATGTTGCCTTCCACCTGCCTGAGGCGAGTGTGGCTTTCGTTGGCGATGCTGTCTTCGCGCTCGGCTGTGGCCGGATGTTCGAGGGCCAGCCGGACCAGTTCTGGGCCAGCCTTTCACGGATCAAGGCGCTGCCGCCCGAAACGCTGCTCTATTGCGCGCACGAGTATACCCAGTCCAATGCGCGCTTTGCGCTGCACGTCGACCCGGAGAACGCCGAGTTGCAGGACTATGTCGCCCAGATCGACAAGGCGCGCTCCGAGGGCCGGCCGACCGTGCCGACCACCTTGTCGCGCGAGCTGGCGACCAATCCCTTCCTGCGCGCCGATGATGTGGCCCTGCAAGCCCGCTGGGGCGGCGGTGGAGCGGTTGCCACCTTTGCCGCCTTGCGCGCCGCCAAGGACAATTTCTGACCCCCATGCAGGCGCTCCAGGTCCAGACCCTGTCGCCCGATCTGTCCGGCTGCGCGCTGGTCGATCTGCCCGTCCCGCCGCGCGGACCGGGTGAGGTGCTGGTGAGGGTCCATGCGGCCTCGCTCAACTTCCCCGACCTCCTGATGACGCGCGGGGAATACCAGTTCAAACCCGAGGTGCCATTCATCGCCGGACTGGAGTTCGCCGGCGAGGTGGTCGAGGCCGATCCCGACAGCGGCTTTCAGCCGGGTGACGGCGTCTATGGAGGCAACAAGACCGGCGCCTTTGCCGAATATGCCGTGGTCCCGGCCAGGGCGCTCAGCAAGATGCCGCCGGGGATCGGGATGGTTTCCGCCGCCGCACTCGGCGCAGCCTATGGCACCGCATATACCGCATTGGTCGAGATCGGCGGTCTGAAGGCCGGGCAATGGGTATTGGTGCACGGGGCCAGCGGCGGGGTGGGTCTGGCAGCGGTGGAGCTTGCCAAGCGGCTGGGCGCCCATGTCATCGCCACCACAGGCTCACCGGCCAAGCTCGCCGCCCTGCGCGCGGCCTGCGATGCCGAGGCCGTGATTCTGGCCGAAGGGCGGTTTCGCGAGCAGGTGGCCGAACTGACCGGCGGTCACTTGTGCGACCTGGTCTACGATCCGGTCGGCGGGGACGTGTTCGATGAGAGCACCCGCTGCGTCGCCTTTGGCGGCAAGCTGCTGGTGATCGGCTTTGCCGGGGGACGTATCGCCGAAATCTCGACCAACATTCCGCTGATCAAGGGCTTCTCGGTCGTGGGCGTGCGCGCCGGAGAATATGCCCGCCGCTTCCCCGATCGCGGCAAGGCGATCCGCGAGGCCGTGGCGACGCTGGCTGCCGACGGTCGGCTCAATCCGCACATCGACCGGATCCTGCCGCTAAGCCGCTGGCACGAGGCCTATGCGGCGATGGCCGAGCGGGGCATTGTCGGCAAGGTCGTGCTCGAACCCGGCAAATGAAAAGGGCGGCTGTTAGGCCGCCCTTTGCAAGTGCAAGTCTGAAAGCCGGGATCAGATCCCGCCGATCGCCTCGTCGACCAGGCTCTTGTCGGCCTTGGCGTTATGGTTGGCAGCGATCAGCTGGCGTGCAGCGCTGGCCGCGGCGTTGGCCGCCTTGGCGCGCAGTTCGGCAATGGCACCGCGCTCGGCTGCGGCGATCTTGTCTTCAGCCATCTTTTCGCGGCGCTTGATCAGCGCCTTGGTATCGGCCTCGGCCTTGGCAACGATCGCATCGGCTTCGGACTTGGCATGCTCAAGCATGGCCGCCGCATCCTGTTCGGCGCTGGCAATCTTGTCGGCATATTCCTGGCGCAGGGCTTCCGCCTCGGCGCGCAGGGCCTTGGCTTCGTCAAGCTGCTTGCGGATTTCCGCAATGCTCGAATCCAGCCCGCCGGTGATCATCGCCGGAACCTTCTTCCAGATCGCGACCAGGATCAGCACGGTCATGGCCAGGGCAACCCAGGTAACCGGGCCCAGACCAAAAGCTTCCGGCGCAGCGTGGGCAGCGCCATGTTCAGCGGCTTCCGCCGCCAGGACGAGCAGGTTAGCCATTGAGCGCTTCCTTCACCGCAGCGGTGGCTGCCTTGGCATCGACCTTCAGGCCGCCGGCCACACGGGCAACGATATCGCCAGCAGCTTCGGCCGCGACCTTTTCGATTTCCTTCAGCGCGCCGCTGCGCGCCTGGGCGATCTGGTCTTCGGCTTCGGCCAGCTTGGCATCCAGCTTGGCATTGGCCTTGGCCAGACGGGTTTCGCTGGCCTTGGCCGCTTCGAGCTTGGCCTTGGCAATCAGGGCCTGGGCTTCGGCGCGCTGGCGGTTGGCCTGGGCGCGCCAGGCCTCTTCCTCGGCATCGGCCGCCGCACGGGCAGCCTCTGCCGCGGCCAGATCGCTGGCGATCTGCCGGTCACGCGTCTCGACGGTCGCCATCACCTTGGGCACCATGCCCCGGCCAATGACGAAGAAGATGAAGCCGAAGAAGATCAGCATCCAGAAGATCTGGCTGGACCAGGTTTCGGCAAGTTGCGCGATTTGAGGCATCGGGGCGTCCGCAGTCTGCCCGGCCGGCCCCGCCCAAGGGACGGAAACCAGCCGGTCGGTCAGTCAATCGTAGGTCTTAGGCGACGAAGATCAGGATCATCGCGACGACGAACGAGAGCAGGCCCAGAAGTTCGGCGGCCGCGAAGCCGATGAACAGGCGGCCCTGCTGGCCGTCAGCCGCGCCCGGGTTGCGCAGCGCGCTTTCCAGGAACGAACCGAAGACGTTGCCCACGCCGATGGCGGCCATGCCGGCGCCGATGGCAGCGAGACCAGCACCGATCAGCTTGGCGCTTGCAGGTTCCATTTCGATAACTCCTTTTACGAAAATTCGTGTGGTTGATTGGACTTAGTGAAGGTTTTCGGCGTCGTTGAGATACAGCGACGTCAGCAGTGCAAAGACATAGGCCTGGATCCCGGCAACCAGGATTTCCAGAGCGCAGATCGCGATCATCAGCACAAAGCTGAGGACCGAAACAACCGGGCCAATGCCGAGACCGGCATTAAAGCCATTGATCACGAAGCCCGACAGCACTTCCAGCAGCACGTGCCCGGCCATCATGGCCACGAACAGTCGCAGGCCGAGGCTGAAGGGCCGCACCAGGAAGGACACCAGCTCGATCGCGAAGATCAGCGGGATCATCACCAGCGGGGTGCCGTGGGGAATGAACAGCGAGAAGAAGTGCAGCTTGTGCTTCCAGAAGCCCACGATCAGGACGATCGCAAAGCTCATCACCGCCAGCACGCCGGTGGCGGTGAAGTGGCTGGTGAAGGTGAAGGGATGCACGCCAACCAGGCCCAGCGGCATCAGGCCGAGGACGTTGGCGAAAAGGATGAACATGAACAGCGAGAAGATGTAGGGCACATACTTCTTGCCGGCCGGGCCGATGTTGGCAGCCAGCAGGTTGTCGATGAAGCCGGTGAAGCCCTCAACCGCCATCTGCCAGCGGCCGGGAACCAGCTCGCGCTTCATGCCCCCGGCGACGAAGATCAGCAGCGCCACGGCCGCGATCCCCATCCACAGCGAGGAATTGGTGAAGGCAATATTGTAGCCCGCGATCTGCCACTGATCGGTGCCGAACATCGGCTCGATCGTGAACTGGTGCATCGGATCGACTTTAGCCGCTTCGGCCACGCGACGTACCCTTCTTGCTCAATTCATACGCGACCAGCGCCCCTCTGGCCTAAAGCAAGGTCAGTCTGGGCGCCGGGACGAAATCCGGATGATGTTCCTGAAGGCGACGAAGATCCCGAGGGCCATCACCACCAACAGACCCCAGGGGGTGGTTCCGGCAAACTGGTCAATGACCCAGCCGATAAACGCACCGCCACCGATTCCCCCGATCAACTCGGCCAGGACACGGTTGCCAAGGCGATAATTCGCATCGGATTCCGCGCCCAGACTTGGCTTGTTGCGCTGTTCTTCTCGCTCGCGTGCAGCCTTGAGCCGCGCTTCGAGCGCGTTGACCCGCGCATCTTCACCAATGGGGTCTCGGGCAGGTGGCTCGTCGTTCATGCCAGTCTCCTAATGCGGGAGCGATGGACACGGGCAACGGCTGCCCGCCGAGGGCACCGGCCCCTTAGGTGGGGGCAAGCCTTGAGTCAACCGCCGCCGAAGGCGGTATAACCGGCTCCGGCGGCGGAAAGTTCAGGTCTTGCGAGAATCAGGGACAGCGCGGGTCGCGCAGCGGGGCAGCCGCCGTGCGGGTCTGCCACGAGCCGTCCGGTGCCTGGTACTTTTCACCCGGCACCGAGCGGGCAATCGCCTGGCAGCCGGCGGAAAAGGCATATTCCTCGATCGTTGCGCCATTGGCCTCGGCGCGCTCGGCATAGACGGCCTTGCGCTTGATGTTGATATCATCCGCCAGGCGGCGGATTTCCGCGCTCGGCGCAACCGGGAAGCCAAGGTAGCCATCGACCTTTTCCCCCACCTGGCCGCTGGCGCGGGCGGCGGCATATGCCGGGTCACGCTGCTGCGCCGAAGCCGGAGCGACCAGCACCAACGCGGCCAGCGTCGCCCAGCCGGCCTTGGCCAGCATGCTGCGTTCGATCGGGGCGACAAAATTGGTCATGATCATTTCCTCAGAAAATGTCGGGATTGTCCTTGATCGTGTTCCCGGCATCAGCCGCGAGACGATAGACAACCTCCTGCTTGATATTGATATTCAGCTCGATGACGATCGGCTTGTCCGGTGCATTCACCGAAATGCAGCCTGCCAGCGTCATCGCTCCGCCAATCAGCATCAATCCTTTCATTCCGGCAGCCCGGACCATTCCGAACCGCCCTGACCGCCCCTGCCGTGATGCCCCTAGTTCCATGGCGGAACTTGTCGCAGCCCAGACCGGCTTGGTCAATTGTTGTGGCTTCATGGCACTTTCCTGCTGTCTGGGGGCTGAATATCGGGCGGAAGCGGCGCGGGAATCGTCGGCGCTGCAATCGGCCGGCCGTTGCTGTCAACCAGCCCCAGGTCGCGTGGATCGCGGACATATGTCGGATCGTAAAGCGAGCGGAACGAGTGCAGCAACCGCTGGAACGGGGCGCGAATGTTGATGTTAAAGCGGATCGGCAGCCGCGCGACCTGACGGGTGACGAAGTTGCGCTTTGCCCCCTCGCCCTGCGTCACGCCGTCAATTCGCAGGCGTGTAAAGATTTCGCCATCAAGTTCGCCGTCGAGCCCGATCGTCATGCCCTTGAAATCGAGCGAGCGCAGCGACTGGAAGGCGAAATTGGCCATCGCGCCCATGTCCTTGTAAGTCAGCGCGCCAATGTAGGACAGGTTCCCGCCGGGCGCGCGGGCGGTCAGCAGCCCGCCCTCGATCCGCCCGCCATCCTCATCGAACACCAACGGCAGCTCGCCATCGAAGACTCCCCGAGCTGCCATGTTCGACATTTCGAGCTGCTGGACGAACTGCGCCGCATCGGCTCCCACCACCTTCAGCGTAAAGCGCCGCTGTTCGGCCGCGCCCAGCTTCATCCGGGTTGGCAAGAGGTGCAGTTCACCATCGATGAACGGCCACTCGGCGCCATTGACCACCAGCAGGCCATCAGGTTCCAGCTGGAAACTCAGCTCGCCATCGTAAACCTCGATCCCAGGGTTGATCGAGGCAATCTTGAGCCGCTGGTCGGGCGCGGTCACCAGCCCGAGCAGGTCGGTGAACTCGACCGTGCCGCTCACCCCGTCAACCGGGCCGAAAGCGGCCGCGAAATTGAACTTGTCGGTCGTGAAGCGCCCGGTCGAGGTCACCGCATCGCCGGTCCAGTCGATTCGGCCAGTGCCGCTGACCCGGCCTTCGGCATTGGCGATCACACCCAGCGCCAGGTAAGTCAAAGTATCGGGCTGAAGCCGATCATCGAACAGCAGGTCGGCCACCAGCAAGTCGGCATGGCCGCGCGCGCTATCCAGGTCATGGGCGATCTTCGCCTCGGTCACGATTCGGTCAGAGCTCGGTTCGCGCAGCACGGCCAGCGCGGCGATGCGGTTGTCCGCCAGGGTCAGGCTGGCGTCGCGGGCGACCAGCGGGCGGAAGCGATCGTCAGCCACACGGTCAAGCAGGCGGAAGGCACCCTCACCCAGGCTCAATATGCCGCCAGTATAGTTCCAGGTGCCGCTGGCATCGACCAGGTCGAGCGGAACCGCATCGAGCCGCGCCTCGGCTCCACTGAACTGGCCGGACAGGTTCGTGCCCAGCTGGCCGGTGAGGCTGGCGATGGTGAAGCGGTTCGGCGCATCGGGCTGCCCCAGCGCAACATCGACATTGCGCGCGGCCAGGCTGCCCGGCCAGGCAAAGCCGACCGCAGCAGAGCGGAGGACGATTGGCGTATCACCCAGCCGACCAGACAGCGCCAGTGCCGGCGCCCCGGCGGCAAACCGGGTCCCGCGAGCATTGCTGGTCAGGATCGCCCCGCCCGGCCCCGGACAGAGCGTCAAGGCCTTGGCATCAAGCGTCAGGTTGGCATAGCGCAGGCTATCGAACCGCAGCGGCGTGCAGCGGCGCCACATCGCTAGGCCGCGCCGATCAGACCAGGTGCCATCGATCGGCACGGTCAGCCGCTCAACCCGCCCGCCCGGCAGGGCCCCGCTGATCATGGCCTGGCCAGACAGACCCGTCGCGCCATCGGCGCGGCGGACGATCACCAGCCTGGAGAGCGCAACCCGGGCATCGCCAGCGCGGTATTCCGGCATGGTCAGCCGGGCTTCGATCACCCCGCCCGGCCGCCGTTCGACCTGCCCAGACAGGCGCGGCAGACCCTGCCCGCCGGTGCGCAGGTTGCCCGTCAACCGCACCCCGCCCGGCCCGCCAAAGGCCAGCTGCCCGCGTGACAGTACCAGCAGATCCTGCCCGCTGCTGCCCGTGAGTTCGAGCTGCGGCACGATCAGGCTGGTCAGGTTACCGTTGCGGCGAAGCGTGAAATCGGCCGAGAGCTTGCTATCACTCCCCTCACGACGCAGGCCGCTCCGCAGCTGGGCCAGCAGGGGGGCGCCGAGCGTGCCGGCAGCGGACTTTTCCGCCCGCGCCAGGGTCTGGTCAAGCGCCGGGCCGGGCCGGACGCCCGCGCCGCTGAGCTGGCCCTCAGCCGCCAGCCGGGTATGGCCATCAAGGCTCTGGGCGATCCCTTCGATCCCCAGGGTGCGTGCCGCCAGCAGCCCCTCAAGCCCCTCGGCACCCAGCTGGTAGCGCCCCGTTAGCGCCGTGGCATTCGCCGTTATGGCAAGATCGCCCTCCACCTGCCGGATGCGCTGGTCCATCGCGGCGAGCGGTCCGCCGGCCAGTTTGCCCTTGGCCGCCAGACTTGCCAGATCGGCCGCCGCCTTGATTTCGGTCTGGATCGCGAGCGAACCAACCGACAGGTCAGGGCAGCGCGCCCCGCGCAAGCGCAGCGGACCGGAGAACTTCGGCGCCCCGTCCTGGCTGGTGACCGCGCCATACGCACTGGCATCGTTCACGCGGCAATCGCCGAACCGCAGTTCAGGCGCGATCGCCGCCAACTGCCCGGCGAAGCTGTTGCGCAGGTTGCCGCGCCCATCGGC
>JAJTFU010000207.1 GCA_021299075.1 Novosphingobium sp.
CGGTTTGCCATCGAGCGAGCGCACCTCCGCTACCGACTTGGCATCCCTCAGATAGGCCAGGATCAGCCGGTCACCGACAATCTCGGCCCGCTCCAGCGTTTCGGCACGTTCGGGCACGACGTCTGCGAAGGTCCATTGGCGTTCTGTGCAAGCTGTAGCCTGTTCAAGCTCGCCAGTGCATGGCACCCTAACCTGGCTTGGCTCCGCCAGATTAACTCTGACCACCTTCATCCGAGGTGCGTCCTTGTTGGTCACGAAGTACAGCGTATCGCCCATACCGTCGATCAGGTTCCAGGCATGATCAAGGCCGCCGATCAAGGTCTTCGCCTGCCACTTGCGGTCCTTGCGCAGCGGCAGAATGCGGATTGCGTACCGGCTGTCCGTCCCTTTCGATGTGGTCACCACCGCCCAGCGGCCATCGTGCGTAATCTGCGCGCCATGGCGCAGTTCCGGATCGTTCGGGGTCGAATAGACCAGCTGGTCCTGCGATTGCGGCGTGCCGATACGGTGGAAGTAGACCGCCTGGTTCTTGTTGAGTGACTGGAATTCGGCTCCGGGCTGCGGCTCGGGGAAGCGGGAATAGAGGAAACCCTCGTTGCCGACCCAGGCGATGCTGGTGAACTTGGCCCACTTGACGCCGTCGCCAAGGACCTTGCCGGTCCGAACATCCAGCACCTTGATCGTGCGCCAGTCCGAGCCGCCATCCTGGATCGAATAGGCCAACAGCTTGCCATTCTTCGAGGGCACCCAGGCATCGAGCGCGGTCGCTCCGTCCTTGGCCCAGGCCCTTCCGGACAAACAGCTGCGACTGGTTCTGTAGCCCCGCATTGCGCATGTAGAAATAGTAGCCGCCAGCCTTCCGCGGCAGACCAAACCGTTCGTAGTCCATCAGCGCCTTGATCCGCTGCGCAAACCAGGCGCGCTGGGGCAGCTGCGCCAGATAGCCCTGGGTCAGCGAATTCTGCTTGGCCACCCAATCGGCCACGGCCTTGTCGGTGCGCACGTCATTTTCAAGCCAGCGGTAGGGATCGGGGACCGCTTCACCAAATTGCGTTTCGACGAGAGCGAGCTTGCTGGTTTCCGGGTAGGACAAGATCATCTTTTCAGCGGTGACGGGAGCGACGAGCGAGAAGGCAACAAGGGCGGCCAGGGTGGCCGGAAGGCGACGCAGCATGCAAGGCTCCGAAATGCGAAAAGGCGGGGATGACCGTAACAGTCACCCCCGCCTTTGCAACTGGACCAAAGGTCGCAGCGAAGCGCTTATTCGGCGTCTTCGACCATCATGACCGGACCCGAATCCTGGCCCTTGGCCGAGGTATCGCGGTCAACCAGTTCGATCACGGCCATCGGCGCGGCGTCCGAGGCGCGGATGCCGGCCTTGATCACGCGGGTGTAGCCACCCTGGCGATCGGCGTAACGCGCGGCCAGGACTTCAAACAGCTTCTTTTCCTGGGCTTCGTCGAGCAGACGGGCATGGGCCAGACGGCGGTTCGACAGGCCGCCATGCTTTGCCAGGGTAATCAGCTTTTCCAGATAGGGACGCAGCTCACGCGCCTTGGGCAGCGTGGTGGTGATCTGTTCATGCTTGATCAGAGCCGCCGACATGTTGCGCAGCAGCGCCTTGCGGTGGCTGGAAGTGCGGTTGAGCTTACGCCCGCCAACTTTGTGACGCATGGGTCTTTCCTTCGTTCGTTAGGGGCCCGTATCAGGTAGCCCGTAGCTGGCAGCTTTTGCGGTCGCCGCCGATAACCGTCGGGGCACCCGAAGGTGCCCCGTATCTGATTAGCCCAGCAGCTCCTGTTCGAGCTTCTTGGCCATTTCCTCGATGTTTTCCGGCGGCCAGCCAGGGATGTCCATGCCGAGGCGCAGGCCCATCGAGCTCAGGACTTCCTTGATCTCGTTAAGCGACTTGCGGCCGAAGTTCGGCGTGCGGAGCATCTCGGCCTCGGTCTTCTGGACCAGGTCGCCGATGTAGATGATGTTGTCGTTCTTGAGGCAGTTGGCCGAACGCACCGACAGCTCGAGCTCGTCGACCTTCTTGAGGAGGTAACGGTTGAGCTGGTTGGTGTCGCTTTCCTCGGCCGGAGCCGCGGCCAGGCCGATCATAGGCGAGCTGCCCATCGGCACGGCGTCGTCGAAGTGGACGAACAGCGAAAGCTGGTCCTGGAGGATCCGCGCGGCAAAGGCCACGGCATCTTCCGGGGTGACCGTGCCGTCGGTTTCGACGGTCAGGTTCAGCTTGTCGTAGTCCAGCTCCTGGCCGATGCGGGCGTTGTCGACCTTATACGAAACCTGGCGCACCGGCGAGTAGAGCGAGTCGACCGGGATCAGCCCGATCGGCGCGTCAACCGGACGATTCGACACGGCCGGGACATAGCCCTTGCCGGTGTCGGCGGTCAGTTCCATGTTCAGCGTCGCGCCTTCGTCGAGGTGGCAGATAACGAGGTCCTTGTTCATGACCTCGATGTCACCCGAGACGGCAATATCGCCAGCCTTGACTTCAGCCGGACCAGTTGCCGACAGCTGCAGACGCTTCGGGCCTTCGCCCTGCATCTTCAGCGCGATCTGCTTCACGTTCAGCACGATGTCGGTCACGTCTTCACGCACGCCGGCGAGCGACGAGAATTCGTGCAGCACGTTCTCGATCTTGATCGAGGTGATGGCCGCGCCCTGCAGCGAGGACAGCAGCACCCGGCGCAGCGCGTTGCCCAGCGTCAGGCCGAAACCGCGCTCGAGCGGCTCGGCGACGAAGGTGGCGCGGCGCTTGGGGTCGTTGCCCGGCTTCACCTCGAGGGCGTTGGGCTTCTTGAGTTCCTGCCAGTTCTTGATGTTGACAGTCATGGACTTCCCCTAGGGTCTTGTTTTGGCGGGAACGGCCACCACGCTTCTCAGCGCTGCGACCGATCCTGAACTGCGGCGATGGGGCCCCATCGCCACGATAACTCGATCAGACGCGGCGACGCTTCGAAGGCCGGACCCCGTTGTGCGGGATCGGCGTGACGTCGCGGATCGAAGTGATGGTGAAGCCAACGGCCTGCAAGGCACGCAGCGCGCTTTCGCGGCCCGAACCGGGGCCCTTCACTTCGACTTCCAGGGTGCGCACGCCGTGTTCGGCGGCCTTCTTGCCGGCGTCGTCAGCAGCCACCTGAGCGGCATACGGGGTCGACTTGCGGCTACCCTTGAAGCCCATCATGCCGGCGCTGGACCAGGAGATCGCATTGCCCTGGGCGTCGGTGATGGTGATCATGGTGTTATTGAAGCTAGCATTCACATGCGCGATGCCGCTGGTGATGTTCTTCCGCTCGCGGCGCTTAATGCGCTGGGGTTCGCGTGCCATTTGGTTGTCCTACTCGAATATCGGGAAGGGAAAGCTGCTGGACCTGAGGTCTGGCGCTTACTTCTTCTTGCCGGCGATGGGCTTCGCCTTACCCTTGCGGGTGCGGGCGTTGGTGTGGGTGCGCTGACCGCGAACCGGCAGGCCCTTGCGATGACGCAGGCCGCGATAGCAGGCCAGATCCATCAGGCGCTTGATGTTCATCGCGGTCTCGCGGCGGAGGTCACCCTCAACCGTGTGCTCAGCGTCGATCGATTCGCGGATGTGCAGGACTTCCTGGTCGGAAAGGTCAGCAACCCGGCGGGTATGGTCGATACCCAGCTTGTCAACGATCTGGCGGGCCTTGAAAGGGCCGATACCGTGAATGTAGGTGAGCGCGATGATTACGCGCTTGTTGGTGGGGATGTTTACCCCGGCAATACGAGCCACTTACTTCTCCATGCTCCACAGAAGGCGGCAGGGTATCCGCCACCTTCCATCTCAACGCTCATTCGTCAGAACGGCAAAAAGCCCGGTTGGCGCGCCAATGGCCCTCGCCTTCCGGACTTATCCGTTCATGCCGAATGGACCGGGCGCTTAAGGTGATTCGCCTCGCCTGTCAACGCCGCAGTTCTGCGCTGGACCTGTTCGGCCAGTACCTTGTCGACCAGCGGCGCCAACTCGGCTGGCTTGGCCTGCCACACGCCACCCACCGCATAGCGCCACTTGATCTGCGTGCCCTCACCCGCTCGCTTCAGGGAGATCGTAAGTACACCGTGGACCGCTTCGCCCTGCAGGGGACCGAGGCCGCCAGTCATCCGCAACACCCCGCGCTGCGGATCGGCATAGACCACATGCATGTGCTCGACGCTGCCCATCCGCTGCCCTTCCGGCGCGTCGGCAGGCTTGGGCAGCTTCTCGCAGAAGCAGCCGGTGGCCTGGGCATCCAGATAGAGGTTCGCGGCGTCGCCCGAATAGGTATGGCTGGGCGACCACCACTGGTTCGGGGCGACAAGGACCTTCCAAACCGCTGCGGGTTCAGCCGCGACAGTAACCACATGATTGCTGACGAAACCGGCGTCGGAACTGGCCGCCAGCTCCGCCTGCAACGGCGTTGCCAGCAACAATGCGGCGGCGGCTAGTGATCGGTGCATTGCCCTTCCCTCCCCAGGCAGGATCAGGAAGCGATAACCTGTTCGATTGCCGCCGTCACCTGATCCATTTCAGCCATGCCGTCGACGCGGCTGACGATGCCGCGAGCCTCATAGATCGGCAGGATCGGCTCGGTCTTGGCGCGATACTCGGCCATGCGGGTCCGCACGGTTTCCTCGTTGTCATCCGGCCGGCGCTTGAATTCGGTCGAGCCGCACTTGTCGCAGACCCCGTCTACCTTGGGGCGCTCGAACTTGTCGTGATAGCCCTTGCCGCAATTGGCGCAGGTGAAGCGCCCCGTGATGCGCTCAACCAGCGCATCCTCGTTGACGTCGAGTTCGATGACGTGATCAAGGCTGCGGCCCCGCTGGCTCAGGATGCTGTCAAGCGCTTCGGCCTGGGCGGCGGTACGCGGATAACCATCGAAGATCGCGCCGATCCCAGGCCCCATGGCATCGAGCTCTTCCCCGATCAGCGCCGAGACGATCTCGTCCGAGACCAGCTCGCCGCGTTCCATCACCGCCTTGGCCTGAAGACCAACCGGCGTGGCGGCCTTGACCGCCGCGCGGAGCATGTCCCCGGTCGAGAGCTGGCGCATGCCGTGTCGCTCGACCAGGCGCTGTGCCTGAGTACCCTTGCCCGCACCCGGGGGGCCCAGAAGGATGATGTTCACGTCAGGTACCCCCAAGTGTCGATCAGCGAATGCGGCCTTTCAGCTTCGCCTTCTTGATAAGGTCGCCATACTGGTGCGCCAGCAGGTGCGATTGGATCTGGGTGATCGTGTCGACGGTCACGTTGACCACGATCAGCAGGCTGGTGCCGCCCAGGAACATCATGTTGAGCCCGGTCGAGGCGATCCACCACTCGGGGATGACGCAGACCACGGTGATGTAAAGCGCACCGATGACGGTGATGCGGGTCAGCACGTAATCGAGATAGGTTGCCGTGCTCTTGCCCGGGCGGATGCCAGGGATGAACCCGCCGTTGCGCTTCAGGTTATCGGCCGTTTCTTCCGGGTTGAACACCACGGCGGTGTAGAAGAAGCAGAAGAAGATGATGCCGATCGCGTAGAGCGTCATGTATAGCGGCTGGCCATGCGCCAGGTACTGGTTGAGCGTCACAATCGCGCTACCCATCGGGGTATCAGGCGAAATCGAGTTGCCCGCGAACTGGCTGATCGTCAGCGGCAGCAGCAACAGCGAGCTGGCGAAGATCGGCGGGATCACGCCCGCGGTGTTGATCTTGAGCGGCAGATGGCTGCGATCGGCCTGCATCATGCCGTGCTGGCTGGCACGCTTGGGATACTGGATCAGCAGACGCCGCGTCGCCCGCTCCATAAAGCAGATGAACAGCACGAGGACCACCAGCACACCAACCGCCATCGCGATGGTGAAGCCGCTGATCGAACCCGAACGGCCGCCTTCGAACAGGTTCGAGATGAAGGTTGGCATCTGGGCGACAATGCCGGCCATAATGATCAACGAGGTGCCGTTACCGATCCCACGGCTGGTGATCTGCTCACCCAGCCAGAGCAGGAACATGGTCCCACCGATCAGGCTGATCACGGCCACAACCTTGAACATCATACCCGGGTTGACCACGGCCTGGAGACCGCTTGAGGCGCCA
>JAJTFU010000029.1 GCA_021299075.1 Novosphingobium sp.
CCTCCCACACCGCGACATTGTGCGGCTCATGGAAGAAGTCGCCCAGCGCCTCGGCCACGGCGGGACCAATCCCGTCGATCCCGGTCAGCTCGGCCAGCGCTTCGGTATCGCCGCCATGGGCCGCCTGCGCCACCTGGCGCAGCGCTTCCAGCGTGGTGAAGCGCTTGAGCAGGTCGCGCGCGGTCACCGCGCCGACATGGCGGATGCCGAGGCCAAACAGCAGCCGCGCGGCATCGGGCGTGCGCTTGGCCTCGATCGCCGCCAACAGGTTGTCCACAGACTTATCCTGCCAGCCCTCGCGCCCGACGATCTCGCTGCGGCGCTGGCGCAGGCGGAAGATGTCAGCCGGGCTTTCCAGCCAGCCAAGGCCGAAGAACTCGATGATCGTCTTCTCGCCCAGCCCCTCGATATCGAGTGCGGCGCGGCCGACGAAGTGCTTGAGTCGTTCGACCCGCTGCGCCGGACAGATCAGCCCGCCGGTGCAGCGCACATCGACTTCGCCCTCTTCGGCGACGGCCTCGCTGGCGCATTCAGGGCAATGGTCGGGGAAAATGTAAGGCGGCAAATCAACTGATTGGCTCAGATTTGCAATCACTTGGGGGATCACGTCGCCAGCTCTTTGAATCACGACGCGATCACCTGGACGAAGACCAAGTCGGGCAATCTCATCCCTGTTGTGAAGAGTGACGTTGGAAACCATCACACCACCAACGCTGACCGGATTCAGCCTCCCGACTGGCGTCAACTTTCCAGTCCGTCCAACCTGAATATCGATCGCTTGTAATGTTGTCTGCGCCCGCTCAGCAGGAAACTTATGGGCGATTCCCCAGCGCGGAGCTTTTGCGACGAACCCGAGACGAGCCTGCCAATCGAGCCGATCAACCTTATAGACGACCCCATCTATGTCATATGGCAAGTCTGCCCTTGCATGCTCAATCTGACGATAATGACTGAGCAATTCGGTCACAGTTTCACACCGCACTAGCAGCGGTGACACAGGCACTCCCCATTTGGAAATTGCCCTCATCACCGCGCTCTGGGTGTCGCCGGGCACCGCCGAAGCCGCGCCCCAGCCGTGCGCCAGGAACCGCAACGGGCGCGCCGCGGTAACCGTTGCGTCCTTCTGCCGCAGCGACCCGGCGGCGGCATTGCGCGGGTTGGCAAAGACCTTGTCCCCGCGCTCTTCCTGCGCCGCATTGAGCGCCACAAAATCGGCCTTGGCCATATAGACCTCACCGCGGATCTCGAAGACTTCGGGCACCGCGCCCTTCAGAACCTGCGGGATGTCGGCGATTGTGGCAACGTTGGGCGTCACGTCCTCGCCCACCTGCCCGTCACCGCGCGTCGCGGCACGAACCAGCTTGCCGTGCTCATAGCGCAGCGAGCAGGACAGTCCGTCGATCTTGTCCTCGGCAGTCATCGCTATCGGGGCTTCTTCGGGCAGGTTGAGATAGCGCCGCACCCGCGCGACAAAATCCGCCACGTCCTCGTCCGCGAAGGCGTTGTCGAGGCTCATCATCCGTACTTCGTGGGTGACCTTGGCCAGCGGCGAAGCGGCAACCTCGTGCCCGACCAGGCGGCTCGGGCTGTCGGGCCGGATCAGGTGCGGGAAGGCGGCTTCCAGCTCGGCATTGCGGCGCACCAGCGCATCATAATCGGCGTCGGAAATCTCCGGCGCGTCCTCGGCGTGATAGCGCCGGTTATGGTGGGCGATCTGCTTCGCCAGCCGCATCAGTTCATTGGCGGCGTCCGCTTCGGAAAGGTCGAATCCCATGGCGAGACCTTAGACGAAAGCGCCGCCCGGCCCTAGATCGAAGGGCTATTTGCCCCCGGTCACTTCCAGCAGGGTCGGTGCCATGGTTACAAAGTCTGCCGTACCCGGAGCGATCAGGTTGAAGTGGCTCCGACCCGACAGGCGCACCTGACGTGCATCAATCCCCCGGCCCTTCAGTGCCGGAACGATGTCGTCTGCCACCGGCAATTGTCCCTGGATCACGATGAAGCTGTGCGACTGCGGATTGTTCTGCAGTGGATCGACCATGGCATAGCGCGCGGGCACCTCTCCCGGCTTGCCACCCATCAGCGGCTCGACGACCGGGCGACCACAGATCGCCCGGTCCATCCCGACAAGGTCGACCAGCCGGACCGGGGCATCGAGCAGCACCGCCGCGCGCACCTTCGGCAGATCGCGAGCCAGGGCGAAATCGCCCTTGTCCCCGCTCGCCAGCCAGACTGCGGCCGTGCCGCCGGCCGAATGGCCGAGTACCGAGACGCGATCAAGATCCAGCGGATGGGTCTTGGCAAGGGTCTTCAGATGGGCGAGCGCCTGGGCCCAATCGTCAAATGTGGCGGTCCACCCGCCGCCGGAGCCGAGCTCGCGATAGTCAACATTCCAGGTCGCCACCCCGCGCTCGGCCAGCCAGGTCGACAAGGCGGCAGTGTTGCGGATCGAACCCATGCCCTTCAGCCAGCAGCCGCCATGGACCACCATCGCCACCGGGAACGGCCCCTTGCCCTTGGGCAGACGCAACTCGCCGACCTGAGCTGGCGAATCCTTGCCATAAGCGACGCTGACCGTTGGCTGGCTGGCGGAGACCGTGTTGATCGATTGCGGGTCGTAATCGCCCTTGTCGGTCACCGCAGGAACATAGCCTGGCGTGGCGCAGGCTGAAGCCAGCATGGCAGTAATCAAGCAAGCGAACGCCCGAAGCATCGAATCCCCCGGAATTAGCAGTTTTCACAGAAGAACTTAGCCAGATCCTTTGGCCTGTCCAGCCAGGGCCGGCACGCCAAAGTCTGTCCCGCTGTGCCTATCAGTCCTGGCCAGCACCAGCCCGGCTCAGCGCAGGAAAGCCGGGTCCGCGACGATATTGTTCACGCCGCGCGCCAGGGCCTGACGCACCACCGTTTCAACCGCCAGCTTGACGCCCTTCACCTCGGTCCCGGGGATCTCGACGTCCTTCTTGCCGAACTTCATGTGCAGCGCATGGTTGACCGTGGTCACGATCGGCGTGGCGCCCGGCGCGGCGACATATTCGAGCGTGACGATGTAGTTATCGGTGGCCACCACGCCGCCGAACAGGCCAAAGCCCAGGCCAGCGCGGAAACCGTCCTTTTTGGCCTTGTCGAGCTCTTCCTTCTTGACGACGTTGTTGAACTTGATCCGCAGCACCGGGCCATCGGCCAGCGGCGTTTCGACCACTTCGGTGAAAGCGCCCGTGCCCTTGAGCGCGTTCAAGGCATATTCCCTGGTCTCCTTGGTCGCGCGCGGATGCGCCACGCCATCGCGCTGGAATTCATAGACCAGCTGCACCGGCTTGGGCGTGCTCGGCAGGACTTTCTCCTCCGGTTTCACCTCGCCCAGGGCGTTATCGACATACCATTTGGCCGCATGCGCAGTGGCAGGCAGCATAACCGCCAGCAGCAAGGCCGAAGCCAGGCGCCAGGGCTTGAGCAGGATCGTGCGCAACAGTGTCATTAATCGCCCCCCTTGGTGAATTCTGGCTACTGCCTAGCAAAGCTTCCCGCACGGCAAAATGTACTAGTTCAGTTTAGGGCCAGGACCGTCGCCACCATCTCGCGCTCGGCGCGAAAACCGAGCGATTCATACAGCCGGATCGCGCTGACATTGCCGGCATAGGAATGGAGATAGGGCACGTCGCCGCGTCCCACCTGATCGGCCATCACCCGCCGGATCAGCGCGCCGGCCAGGCCCCGCCCGCGCTGGTCCGGCCAGGTGCAGACCCCGCTTACTTCGGCCAGGCCAGGCGCCGGCCGCATCCGCTCACCCGCCATGGCGAGCAGGCGGCCCTCCTCGCGAATGCCCCAGAACTGGCCATACTGGTGCGTCAGCGGACCCCAGGGGCCGGGCTCGGTTGCGAGCGCCAGGTCCGTCATCTCCGCGACATCGCTGGCGCCCAGCGCCACAAAGGGGCCGTCATCCGCGCGCAGCGGCGCGGGGCTTTCGGCCACCATCTGCAACAGCGGCGCAAGCCGGACCACGCGGGTGCCCGGCGGGGCCGGCCATTCCTCGCGCTCCACCAGCCAGATCGTATCGTCGGGCCCGGACAAAGTTGCGGCGAGCGCTGCCTGTGCCGCGTCCGACCGGTCACGCGCCGCCGCAAAGGGTCCATAGCGCGGATCGATCCGCACCGCCGCTCCCGTCGCGACGGCCAGACCGGCCTGCGGTCCGGTCAGCATCGACCAGACCGGCCGTTCGAGCGGGCTTGGAGGCCGGGCTGCTCGCTGCTTCAGTCCGGCCTCCATACTGGTCCTATTGCTTCCTGAGGGTATACTCTTCGGTCGAGCCGTCGCGCAGGTTGCGCATGGTCAGCTTGATCGTTGTCGCATCGACCGGGTCGTAGACGAATTCCGACACGGCCTTGCCATTCACGTAATCGGTTTCCTTGAAACCGTCACCCTCGGCCACCACGGCCACCGTGGCGCCGGCCTTGTCGCCGATCAGCGGCACCTGCGGCCCGCCCAGCTTGGCTTCATAGGATTCTCCGGTCGGGAACTTCTGGCTGACGACCCCGTCCTTGACGCTGATCGTCGCGGTCAGGCTTTCATCAGCGATCTGTGCGCCCTCATTGATCGCCAACCACGATCCGCTCGCGGCATGGGCCCCGGCGGGCGCCGGTCCGGCGCGCTTCGATTTCGAGACATTGGTGATGGACTTGCCCTGGGCATTGTCAGCCGAGGTCCCGGTCCAGGTCAGGATCTGGCCATCGGCCGAGAGCGAGGCCTTGGTCATGCCGATCGCTGCGCCCTTGCGGTAGCGGGTCATTTCCAGGGTTGAGGCATCGACCACCTTGATCGAGGCGGCATCCCAATAGTCACGCCCTTCAACCGGCTGCGGCGCACCATCGGCGGCGATCGTATAGGGCGGTGTGCAGGTGCTGCATTCGTACTTGCCATCCTTCACGGTGAAGGTGTGCGGCTTTTCCGAAAGCTTGGTGGCCGCAACGTCAGCCTTGTAAGTGCCGTCAATGGCGATGGCGGCCGCAGTTTCCTGCTTGTCCCCGCCTGCGGAACAGGCAGCCAGGGCCAGTGCAGTGGCCAGTGTGATCAATGAGCGCATCGGGAGTCCCCTGAAAAACGGTGAAAAAACCAGTTTCTGGGCGACCCTTGGACAGGAGGCTAGCGCAAGCCTGGTCAGGCTGCAAGCAGGCGCCCTGCCTGGGCCCGCGCTTCGGCGGTAACCTCGGCGCCGGACAGCATCCGGGCGATCTCTTCCTGCCGTCCTGCGCTATCCAGCAGCACGACCGAGGTGCGCGTGACGGTCCCCTCGCTCGACTTGGCGATCATGTAATGCTGGCTGCCCCGCGCCGCGACCTGCGGGCTGTGGGTGACGGCCAGCAATTGCCCGCCACTGGCCAGCCGCGCCAGCCGTTCGCCGATCGCGCTGGCCACCGCGCCGCCAACCCCGCGGTCGATCTCGTCGAAGATCACCGTTGCCGCCCCGCCCTGCTCGGCCAGCGCCACCTTGAGCGCGAGGATGAAGCGCGACAGCTCGCCGCCCGAAGCGATCTTGGCCAGCGGGGCAAAGTCCGCGCCGGGGTTGGTGGAGATCAGGAATTCGACCGCGTCGATCCCGGAGGGGCCCCAGCGGTCCTCCGTCAGGGCGGTAACGCTGGTGCGGAACTTCGCGGCATCGAGCTTCAGCGGCGCCAGTTCCGCCGCGACGGCCGTATCAAGCTTGCCCGCCGCCGATTGGCGCGCCGCCGACAGCGCCTCGGCCCGCGCGCGATACTCCGCTCCCGCTGCGGCGGCAGCCGCTTCCAGCGCCGCCAGGTCCGCCTCGCCGCCCTCGATCGCATCAAGCGCGGCGCGCAGGGACCGCATCTTGGCCGGTAGCTCATCCACCGTGCAGTGATGCTTGCGGGCGGCAGCGCGCAGGTCAAACAGGCGCGTCTCGATCCGGTCAAGCATGGCGGGATCGTGGCTGAGCGCTTCGGCGGCGCGGGCCAGCCGGTCCTCAGCCTCGCTTGCTTCGATCACCGCGCGGTCAAGCGCGGCGAGCGCCTCGGTCAGCAGCGGATGCTCGGCCGCAATCCGGTCCAGCCGCCGGGCAGCACCGCGTAAGGAGGCCAGCGCCGAATCCGATCCGCTCCAGAGGTGCTGCAATTCGGCGAGATCGCCCGAAAGCCGCTCCCCCTTCTGCATGTCGGCGCGGGCGCCGGCCAGTTCCTCTTCCTCGCCCTCGACCGGCTCCAGCGCGGCGAGTTCGGCCAGATGGGCGACGATCAGGTCCCGGTCTGCCGCCGCCTGATCAAGGGCAGCATGGGCCGCGGCCAGGGCATCCTCCCGCGCGCGCCATTCGCGCCAGGCCGCTTCCACGCCGGCTGCATCGCCGCCGCAGTAGCGATCGAGCAGCGCGCGGTGGCCGCGCGGATTGACCAGGCCGCGATCATCGTGCTGGCCGTGCAGTTCGACCAGCGCCGGCGCCAGTTCGCGCAGCAGGGCGACACCGACCGGCTGATCGTTGATGAAGGCCTTGGAGCCGCCATCAGCCTTGACCCGGCGCTTGAGGATCAGCGGTTCGCCCGGCTCGACATCGACCTCTGCCTCAGCCAGCGCCGCTTTCACCAGTTCGGGCAAGCGCGTGAATTCAAAGCTGGCGGTGACGCTGGCCTGGTCTTCTCCGGCGCGCACCAGCCCCGAGTCCGCCCGGTCGCCCAGCACCAGGCCCAGGGCATCGAGCAGGATCGACTTGCCCGCCCCGGTCTCGCCAGTCAGCACGCCCAGTCCGCCCGAAAAATCGAGGTCGAGCGCCTCGATCAGAACGACATTGCGGATGGATAAGCGGGTCAGCATGTTCGCGGACTGTTCTAGCGGCACATGATGCGCAGGGCAAACCCCGCCTCAGCTATCGGCGAAGGGCGGTTCCAGGGTGATCGGATCGGCCAGGCTCATCCGGTCGAGCATGGTCGCCATCTCATCGCGCAGGGTCAGCATCAGCCCGCGCAGGCGGCATTCGGCCTCGGGCAGGCAGTTCTGGCAATGCTCGTGCGCGTTGCGGCTGGCGCAGGGGACCAGCGCCAGGCTGCCGCGCGTCAGGCGGATGATATCGCCATAGCGGATATCGACCGGGGGCAAGGCCAGTTCATAGCCGCCATCGCGCCCGCGGGTCGAAACGACGAGCCCTTCCCGGCCCATCTCGGACAGGATCACGGTCAGGAACTTGCGCGGGATGTTCTGCGCCTCGGCAATCGCGTCGAGCCGGATCGGCCCCTCGCGGTAGTGATCGGCGAGGTGCTGCAGCGCACGGATGGTATAGCGGGTCTTCTGCGAAAGCATCTTGAGCGCAATTCAGCGCCCGCCGGGCCCAAATGTCAACCGCTGGAGTAGAACTCGGTTGGCGAGCGGACCTGCGTCGCACAGCGCTTATCGATCCGCGCACGACATTCGCGGGGTTGCCTCTTCACAAGTGCCATAGCTGCGCCGATATCGGTGCCCACGGTTCACGCCACGTTCGGCAAGGGAGCAGCATTGTCTTGGGCCTGTTTGGCAAGACCTTCCGGACATCGCCGATGAACGAGCTGCGGCCGAGCGAGTGGGATCCGCGTCTGCCCCCCGGCGGCCTGCCGCCGCACGAGGGCATCGAGCCGGCGGCGCCGCCGGTTCAGACCCGTGGCAAGTGGTGGTGGCTGAAGCGCTCGATCCAGGCGCTGCTGCTGCTCATTGCCGTGCTGATCGCCTGGCTGGCGCTGACCGCACCGCTGTCCAAATCGCTGGAGCCGATCGCCCCGCCGCAGATTACCCTGCTCGCCGCCGACGGCACGCCGTTCGCGCGTAACGGGGCGATCGTGGACAAGCCCGTCAAGGCGGCCGAGCTGCCGCCCCACGTCAAGCAGGCCTTCATCGCGATCGAGGACCGGCGGTTCTATTCGCACTGGGGGGTCGATCCGCGCTCGATTGCCCGGGCGGTGGTGAGCAACATCACTTCCAGCCGCACCCAGGGCGGCAGCACGATCACCCAGCAGCTGGCCAAGTTCACCTTCCTTTCGCCTGAGCGGAGCCTGACCCGCAAGGCGCGCGAAGCGCTGATCGCGTTCTGGCTGGAGGCCTGGCTGAGCAAGGATGAGATCCTCGAGCGCTATCTTTCCAACGCCTATTTTGGCGACAATACCTATGGCCTGCGCGCCGCATCGCTGCACTACTTCTATCGCCAGCCCGAGCGGCTCACGCCGGCCCAGGCCGCCATGCTGGCAGGCCTGGTCCAGGCGCCATCCCGCCTCGCTCCCACGCGCAACTATGCCGCCGCCAAGAAGCGGATGGAGCTGGTCAAGGCGGCGATGGTGGCTGAAGGATACCTGACCGCCGATGCGGCCGCCCGGATGCCCTTCCCCCAGCTTGACCTGCGGAGCCGCAACGAACTCCCCAGCGGGACCTATTTCGCTGACTGGGTGCTGCCGCAGATCCGCGCCGAGAACGAAAGCGGCTATGCGCGTGAGACGCTCAAGACCACGCTCGACACCCGCCTCCAGCGCCTTGCGCGCAATGCGATCGCACGGGCCGGGCTTGGCCAGGCCCAGGCCGCGCTGGTGGCCATGCGTCCGACTGGCGAGGTGGTGGCGATGGTCGGCGGGCGCGATTACGCGGCATCGCCCTTCAACCGGGCGACCCAGGCGCGCCGCCAGCCTGGCTCCACCTTCAAGCTGTTCGTCTACCTGGCCGCCCTCAAGGAGGGTTGGCAGCCCGATGACCGGATCGACAACCGCCCGATCCTGACCGGCGGCTATCGGCCGAAGAACTACGCCGAGCGCTATTCGGACTCGATCACGCTGCGCGAAGCCTTCGCTACATCGAGCAATGTCGCCACCGTCCGGCTGTTCAACCAGGTCGGTGACCGCAAGGTGATCGCCCTGGCGCGCGCCATGGGAGTGACCGCGCCGATGGAGCCGGGCGATCCCTCTGTGGCGCTGGGTACGTCAGAGATGACCCTGCTTGAGCTGACCGCAGCCTATGCCGGGGTGGCGGGCAACAGTTACCCGGTCAAGCCGCGCGCCTTTCCGGCCGAGGAACAGGGGTGGTTCGAATGGCTGGTGTTCGGCCCTTCCCGCCTTTCGGGCCGGGTGCACGAGGATGTCGAAACCATGCTGCGCCGAACCGTGGAAGCCGGGACCGGCCGCGCCGCCGCGCCGGGACGGGCGGCCTTCGGCAAGACCGGGACCAGCCAGGACAATCGCGATGCGCTGTTTGTGGGCTATTCGGGCGATCTGGTGGTGGGCGTGTGGGTCGGCAATGACGACAACACCCCGCTTCAGGGGGTCACCGGCGGTGGTTTGCCAGCCAAGATCTGGCGCGATTTCATGCGCTCGGCCCGCGGGGCACCTCCGGCCCCTGCGCGTCCGCGGTCCAATCCGAGCGGACCGGTCGAGCCGCTCGACGGGCCCGAAGCCCTGCCCTTGCCCGAGATTCCGCTCGGCGATGCGCGGGTCCGCTTCGAGGACGGCCGCGCGGTGATCAGCACCGAGGTTGGCGGCGCGCCGGTCGGGGTCAATATCGATCTCGGCCCTGAAGCGGCGGAGGCCCAGCGCCGGGCCGCTGCCGCCCTGCGCGAAGCTTCGGCGCGGAGCAGCGAGGCTGCCCGCGAAGCGCAACGACGGATCGAAGAAGAAGCCAGCCGCAGGGCGCAAGGCCCCGGCTAGGCCGGATTAGATGGCGGCAGTGCCCGGCGCGTACTTCTGCATCAGGGCATAGGCCTTGTTGTACCATTCACTGCCAGGATAGTTGGCACCCAGCACGGCTGCGGCCTTCTGCGCTTCGGCCGGCACGCCGATCGCCAGGTTGCTTTCCACCATGCGGTAGAGCGCTTCGGGCGTGTGGCTGGTCGACTGGTAGCCTTCGATCACGTTGCGGAAGCGCAGGTTGGCGGCAAGCCAGCGGCCAGAGCGCTGGTAGAACCGGCCGATCTCCATTTCCTTGCCGGCCAGGTGATCGTTGATCAGGTCGATCTTGAGCCGCGCGTCGGAGGCATAGCGCGTGTTGGGATAGCGCCGCACCACTTCGTTCATCGAATCGAGCGCAAGCCGGGTGATCTTCTGGTCGCGGCTGACGTCGCTGATCTGCTCGTAATAGCACAGGCCGATCAGGTAATAGGCATAGGGGGCATCGCGGTTGCCGGGGTGGATCGACAGGAACCGCTGCGCCGACTGGGTCGCCTTGGTGTAATCCCGCGCGACGTAATAGGAGAAGGCGCTCATCAGCTGGGCACGGCGGGCCCAGGGCGAATAGGGATGCTGGCGCTCCACCTCGTCAAACAGCGCGGCGGCGATCTTGGTATCGCCGCGATCAAGCCGGTCCTTGGCCGCCATGTAAAGCGTATCGACGTCGCGCGCGACGAAGGCCGTGTCCTTGGCCTGGTTGCCCCGTCCGGCGCAGCCGGCAGTGACCAACATGGCCGCCGAGGCAGTGGCGATAAGAGCGAGCTTTAGCGGCGAACGGGCGGTGGGCATTTCTGGCATGGGGGCAGCCTATAGCCAGAGCCTGCCTGAACGCCAAGTGAAGTTGCAGGGCTATCCCCGCTCACCGCCCGGGGAGCGACGGCACCGCCGTGGTCCAGCGATGGACCGCCCAGGTCTTCACCAACTGCGCGGCGCGTGCGGACTGCTCGGCCGGAGTGTCGTTCTCGGGCAAGCTTGGATTGGCAGGGGACAGATGCAGCACGGCAAGTTTCTCCCGACTGCTACCGCGTGGAGGCGGCAGGCCGAGGCTGGCATAGTTAAATTTTTCCCTTATACCTTTGTCGCACTTAAGAAATATTTCAGATCCGGGCAGTAGTCAGCCATCCAATGACCAGGCTGGTGGCTAAGCTCAGGGGATATTTCATGCCCGATGTGCCCGACGCGATCCGCGACGAGTTCGTGGTGCGCGACGCGGTGCAGATGCGGCATAATTCGCGCCTACTGTTCTTCGCCCTGTTCCTGACCACCCCGACCGCCGCACTCGCCGCTGCCGATGGAGCGAGCTGGTGGGTGCGCTTTGCGGCTCCAATGGTCATGGCGCTGTTCTGCCTCGCTGGCGTCTGGAGCCTCAGCCGCGACCTGCGCCTGTCCACCTCGGTCCGCCGTTCGCGCCGGTTCGTGCGCGATGCCACGGTCAGCTCATCGCTGATCGCGGTAATGTGCAGCGCTTGGTGCGTCTATTCCTGGCTTGGCGCGCCGCCGGGTGAGCGGATCTATTATCCAATCATCGTTGCGCTGGGGGCCTTCTCCACCGCCTATTGTCTGTCGAGCGCGCGCACCGCTGCGGTCGCCAACCTGGTGATCAACCTAGTGCCGATGCTGGCGCTGCTCTACAGTTCGGGCGAGCGGCTGGACCTAGGCGTCGCAGTCAGCCTGACGGTCGCCGCGCTGTTCCAGCTGCACATGGTCCACTCGCACTTCCACACAGTGATCGACCTTCTGACGCTCCAGCGCCAGAGCCGCGAGCCCGCCCGCACCGATCCGCTCACCGGCCTGCTCAACCGCCGCGCCCTGCTTGACCACGCGCTAGAGCTGGGCAGCGAAGGCTCGGTCCGGCTGCTGCTGGTCGATATCGATCACTTCAAGACGATCAACGATGGCCACGGCCACGACATGGGCGACGAGGTGCTCAAGATCGTGGCCGAACGCCTCGCCCGGATCGCCGAGATCCGCGCCAGCGTCGCCCGGATCGGCGGTGAGGAATTTGCTCTGGTCGGCCATGCCGACGATCTGCCCGAAGCGCTCGCCCTCGCCATCCTGGCCGAGATCCGCACCGCCCAGATGCCGCACGGCCGCCAGGTGACGGTCAGCATCGGCCTGGCCGATGGCCCCAGCGCCGACGAGGCCGGCTGGCGCCACCTATTCAACCGCGCCGACTCTGCGCTTTATACAGCCAAGGGCAACGGGCGGAACCGGCTGGAACAGGCCAGCCCGCTCCCCGCCCTGATCGCCGCCCGCAACGCTGCGGCCTGATCCTTACTTCTTGCGGTTCTTCCGCGCGGCATAGCGCTCATCGCGCGCGGCCTTGAGCTCGGCCTCGGTCGGCACGGGCTTGTGCGCGGCCAGCGCGGCGGCTTCGGCCGCGGCCTTCTTGTCAGCCTTGGCCTGGGCCAGTTCGGCCTTGCGGGCGGCGCTCTTTTCAGCAGCTGCGGCTTCGCGGGCCAGGCGCGCCGTCTCACGCTCGGCGGCAATCGCGGGGTCGATCGGAGCCTTAGCGGCCAGCGCCGCCAGCGCCTTTTCGCGGGCCTTGGCGGCCAGAGCGGTCCGTTCCTGGAAACTGGGGTCTTTGTAGGAAGCCATAAAGTGCGTGGTACTTTCTGCGTGTTGATCCCCGTCCATACACGAATTGCCGCCCAGCGGGGATTATTCCGCCGCCGCCCGGTCCTCGCCCCAATGCACAGGCGCGAAAACCATTTTCCTACAACCCCTTGGCTCAGGCATAACCGCGGGTTGCCCCTCCTTTGCTTAAGGCCCCTGCCCCGCTACCCCGCCCCTGTTGGACGCCCCGTCATGACGATCGACAAGCGCCAGCTCCCCCCACCCAATACGTAGCCCCGAAATGAAAGAATCCTGTGGAATTAAAACTTTGCCCCGCCTTCGCGGAGACAGGCCACCTACGGCGCTCCCGCAGCCTGAGAATGGAGTCACTCTTCACCCATTCGCAGCGCCGCAATGAAAGCTTCCTGCGGGATCGACACATTCCCATACTCCCGCATCCTGGCCTTCCCCTTCTTCTGCTTTTCCAGCAGCTTCTTCTTGCGGGTGATGTCGCCGCCATAGCACTTGGCGGTGACGTCCTTGCGCATGGCCGAGATGGTTTCGCGGGCCACGACCTTGCCGCCGATCGCGGCCTGGATCGGGATCTTGAAGAGGTGGCGGGGGATTAGGTCTTTCAGGCGTTCGCACATGTGGCGGCCGCGGGTTTCGGCGACGGAGCGGTGGACGATCATCGAGAGGGCATCGACCGGCTCGTTGTTGACGAGGATGCCCATCTTGACGAGATCGCCTTCGCGCAGGCCGATCTGTTCATAGTCAAAGCTGGCATAACCGCGGCTGATCGATTTCAAGCGGTCATAGAAATCGAACACCACTTCGTTGAGCGGTAGCTCGTAAGACACCTGGGCGCGGCCGCCGACATAAGTGAGCCCGGTCTGGATGCCGCGGCGATCCTGGCAGAGCTTGAGGATCGAGCCGAGGTATTCATCCGGCGTGTAGATCGTCGCCTTGATCCAGGGTTCGTCGATCTGCTCGATCCGGCTGGGATCGGGATAGTCGGCCGGGTTGTGGAGGTAGATCTCGCGCGCGTCGTCGGTCCGGCTGGCACGCAGCTGGATGCGGTAGACCACGCTGGGGGCCGTGGTGATCAGGTCCAGGTCATATTCGCGGGTCAGGCGTTCCTGGATGATTTCGAGGTGCAGCAGGCCAAGGAAGCCGCAGCGGAAGCCGAAGCCCAGGGCGGCGCTGCTCTCCATCTCGAAGCTGAAGCTGGCGTCATTGAGGCGCAGCTTGCCGATGGATTCGCGCAGCTTTTCAAAGTCGGCCGCGTCGACCGGGAAGAGGCCGCAGAACACCACCGGCTGGACTTCCTTGAAGCCGGGCAGCGCCTCGCTCGCCCCGCCCTTGACCGTGGTGATCGTGTCACCGACGCGGGCCTGGGCCACTTCCTTGATCTGGGCGGTGATGAAGCCGATTTCGCCGGCGGTCAGCTCGGTCAGCTGCTCGATCTTGGGGGTGAAGCAGCCGACCCGGTCAATCAGGTGTTCGGTGCCGCCGGCCATGAACTTGACCTGTTGGCCCTTGCGGATCGTGCCTTCGACCACCCGGACAAGGATCACCACGCCGAGGTAGGGATCGTACCAGCTATCGACCAGCATGGCCTTGAGCGGGGCATTGGCATCGCCCTTGGGCGGGGGGATGCGGGTGACGACGGCTTCGAGCACGTCCTCGATCCCGATGCCCGACTTGGCCGAGGTGAGGACGGCGTTGGAGGCGTCGAGGCCGATCACTTCGTCGATCTCGTGCTTGACCTTTTCGGGCTCGGCGGCGGGCAGGTCGATCTTGTTGATGACGGGGACGATCTCGTGGTCGTGCTCGATCGACTGGTAGACGTTGGCGAGGGTCTGCGCCTCGACCCCTTGCGCGGCGTCGACGACCAGGAGCGCGCCTTCGCAGGCGGCGAGGGGCCGGGGGTGTCCATGAGGTTGAGCTCATAGTCCTTGCCGTCCTTGGCGCGGTACTTCAGCCGGACGGTCTGGGCCTTGATCGTGATCCCGCGTTCGCGCTCAATGTCCATGTTATCAAGGACTTGCGCCGACATCTCCCGCTCGGACAGGCCCCCGGTGAACTGGATCAGCCGATCCGCCAGGGTGCTCTTGCCATGGTCGATATGAGCAATAATGCTGAAATTTCTGATACTTGCAAGATCTGTCATGACACTTCCGCTAACTTCGCCCCGCCGTTAGCAGCAAGTCGAAGCAGTGTCACCGGCCCGGAAGGCTATAAGGCAATTGGCTACCAACGCGTCAGCTTCACAAACAGCGCTGTCGCCAGGCCCATCGCGATCATCGCGCAGACCGAGAGTGCAAAGACGCTCCAAAGTGGCAGGCCCGCCTGAACCAGCAGCCAGCCGCCGATGGCAACCACGCCCAGTCGGATCGCCTGGGCCGCAATCGCACCGCCGACGCGGCCCGCGCCTTGCGAGCCGAAGTAGAGGCACAGGCCGAGGCCGAAGAAGGGAAAGCCAACCCCTGCGATGGTCAGATAGTTGTATGCCGTCTGGCGGACGATCGGATCGGCAGTGAACAGATCGACCCACAGCCACGGCATCAGCGCGGCTATAGCCCCAAGCAGGCCCAGCGCGACGGCGGCCATGGCCCCTGCCGTCCAGGCCACGGCTCTCGCACGCGGCACGTCGCCTGCGCCCATTGCTGTCCCGACCATCGGCACCGAGGCGACGCCGACCGAGAAGGCAATCGGGATCAGCAGGAACTCCAGCCTGACGCCTATCCCGTAGCCAGCGAGGGCTTCCGGGCCGAACCGCGCCACCAGTGCAGTCAGCACCAGCACGGTCGAAACGGACAGCAGCGGCGAGAGCATGGCGATCCAGCCGATCCGCATGATCTCACGCGCGCGGGAAGCAGACAGCAGGCTTGCACCAAATGCCAAGGGCAAGCGCGAGCGGGACGACAGCAGGTAGGCCAGCAGCGCCAGCGCCGCGCCCGAAAACGCGACCAGCTGGCCGACCGCAACCCCGGCGATTCCAAGCCTGGGCGCCGGTCCCAGGCCGAGCGCGAGCGTTCCGCCGACCGCCACCTGAACCAGTCCGGACACCAGCAGGATCACCGCGGGAACCGCCATTGTGCCCGAACCGCGTGCGATCGAGGCCAGTGTGTTCGATGCCCAGATCCCAACGATGGCAAAGGCAGCAATGTGGGCAAAGGCCACCGCCTCGCTCAGGACTGCGCCCTCCCCGCCCATCAGCCGGAAGATCGCCGGCCCCAGCACCAGAACTGTGACGCTGAGCAAAAGGCCAAAGCCAAGACCAATTGCCAGCGCAGTCAGCGCCAGCGAGCGCGCTGCGGCCACATCTCCTGCACCCAGCGCGCGGCTGATCGCGCCCGAAACGGTGCCCCCCATCGCGCCGGCCGACAGCATCTGCATCAGCATGAAGATCGGAAAGGCGAGCGCGATGCCGCCAAGCGAAGCTACGCCCAGGCGGCCGACATAGGCCGTCTCCGCAATCGAGACGATCGTGGCCGAGCAGAGCGCGATGAGGTTGGGCAGGCTCAGCCGGGTCAGGGTGGGCAGGATCGGGCCACTGCGCAGCATCGCGCTGCGGGCATCAAGGGCAGTTGTGGCGTTCACAGGGCAAACCTTTCGAGCAGCGCTTCCAACGCATCGTTCAAAATTGCGTCGGACTCCGCGCCCGGACCCAAGGCGCGGGCCAGGGCCACGGCGCCCACGATTTGGGCGGTAACGGCGCGCGCGCTTGCTTCCGGATCGCGATGGCCAATTCGGCGAAGGGTCGCTGCGATCCGCTGGCCGGTTCGCGCCAGACCCCAAGCAAACTTGCCGCGCGCCGCTTCGTCGGCGCGCGGAACGTCACCGGCCAGCGCGGGCAGCGGGCATCCCAGCTGTGGTCCGTCGCGGTGCGCTGCCGAAAGATAGGCTGCCAGGAAACCACGAAAGGCCGGCCGCACATCCGCCTGTGGATCGGCCAGCGCGGCGTCCAGGCGCCCGCTGCCGGCGGCCGCCTCGGCGAACATCGTTTCCAGCGCCTCGGCCACCAGAGCGTCTTTCGAGGCGAAGTGCGCATAGAACCCGCCATGGGTCAGCCCGGACCTGCGCATGACATCGGCCACGCCAAGCCGGTCAGGTCCTTTGGCGCGGAGTTCCTGCGCTGCAGCGTGCAGGATCTTCGCCCGCGATTGAGCCTTGCGGTCCGGTCCGTAACGCATCGCTGCTCCTTTTATATGATGATCATAATTTAAAGGAGCTGCTATGCAAGCGCTGGTAACGCAGGAGGAACAGTTCGTCCGGCACCAGGCTAGTCCGGCAGGCAAAATGCCGGATAGGGCCGCGTCATAGTTGCCGGCCTGAAGGTAGGTTAGGCGGACGCTATACCCGTGGCCCGCTGGATCACGCGCAGTCGCCAGTACGCCTGGCTAATGTGCGATCTAAGCGAGCTTGACCCCGCGGTGCTTGACCTCGACGGTACCGAACTTGGGCAGGCTGAGCGGCGCACCCGGCTGCTGGATCAGCTGCATCGGATATTGCCCCTTGGGCAGCGCCTGCAGCGGCATGCCGGCTTGCGCAAGGACATAGGGCGAGACGCGGTGACGGGTGCACAGGCCGCCGGCGCCGTCATCGACCAGCGGCTGCTCGAATTCGAGCCCCTGCATCGCCCCGGCGCTGCGGCGGACCACAGCGACGGCCAGCTGGCCCTCGCCGAAATCGACCACGAAGGGCGTATCCAACGGCACGTCGACCAGGCCTTCGACCATGCAGCCAGTGCGCGAAAGGTTGCGCATCATGGCTTCGTAGCGGTGATCTTCGTGGATCAGGCCGACCCGGCGCAGCACGGTGCGGCGGTCCGGACGGTAGCGGCTCGGGCCATCGGGCTCGATCACCCAATCCCCGCTCAACAGCTGCTCGATCACGTCATCGCCGGAAACGGCCGAGGCATAGATGAAGCCCTGGATCTGGTTGACGCCAAGCTTGCGCATGGCTTCCAGCTCGTCGTGAGCCTCGATCCCTTCGGCTGTCGTGTCCATGTTCAGCGCCTTGGCCAGACTGACGATCGAGGAGATGATCGCGGCATTGCGGCTGCCCGGCACGGTGACTTCGCTGATGAAGCTCTTGTCGATCTTGATCTTGTCGAACGGCGCGTGTTGCAGGTAGCTGAGCGAGGAATAGCCAGTGCCGAAATCGTCCAGCGCCAAACGCACGCCCAGCATCTTGAGCGCGGTGAACATTTCCTCGGTGGTAGACTTGTCACCCAGGAAGACGGACTCGGTCAGCTCCAGCTCGAGCCGCTCGGGCACCAGGCCCGAATGGGCCAATGCCTGGGCGACCAGCGTCGGGAAGCCGGCATTGCCGAACTGCGCGGCCGAAACGTTGACCGAAACCCGCACGTTGCCCGGCCATTCGGCGGCATCGGCGCAGGCCTGCTTGAGCACCCAATCGCCCAGCTGGCCGATCAGGTTGGCTTCCTCGGCAATCGGGATGAAGATGCCGGGCGCGATATCGCCCAGCTCGGGGTGCTCCCAGCGCGCCAACGCCTCGAGCGAGACCACCTTGTTGTCGGTTGCATCGACGATCGGCTGGTAGACCACCCGCATCTGGTCACTGACCAGGGCATCGCGCAGGTCATCCTCGATCTGCTTGCGGCGTTCGGCCTCACTGTGGAGATCACTCGAATAGAAGCGGAACTGCCCGCGCCCGCCGCCCTTTGAGGCATAGAGCGCAAGGTCAGCCGAGCGGACCAGCTCTTCGCTGTTTATCCCGTCGTAGGGCGCGATGGCGATACCCACCGAGGCCCCGATCACGCAGCGGCTGCCGTCGATCTGGTAAGGCTGCGACAGCATGGTGATCACGGTCATCGCCAGTTCGCCCAGGCGGCCGCGATCATCGATATCGGGCAGGATCACCTGGAATTCATCGCCGCCAAGGCGGCCGATCTCGAAGCTCTTGTCGCCCAGTACGCGCTGCAGGCGCTGGGCGACCTGCTTGAGCAGTTCGTCACCCGCAGGGTGGCCAAGCGTATCGTTGACCTGCTTGAACCGGTCGAGGTCAAGCATGAAGATCGCGCAGGCGCGCTTGGCAGTCTTGTAGGCGGTCAGAATGGCGTTGAGCCGTTTGCCGATCCGGTGGCGGTTGGCGAGGCCAGTGAGCGAATCGTACTGGGCCAGGCGCGAGGCATCCTTGTGCGACTGCCGGGTGGCCGTCACATCGACCGCGTTGCCGTAATAGCCCAGGAAATGCCCGCCGGCATCGAACTGCGGCCGACCAGCGATGGACCACCACAGCTCGACGTTCTCGCTCGCCGCCTTGACCGGCAGGTCGGCAAAGGTCTTGCGGGCGCTGAGGATCAGCAGGAGCGTGCGCTCAACCCCATCGTCCTCGTCGCGCTCAAGAATGAACAGTGATTGGACCGGCTGGCCGACCAGTTGCTCCGGGGAAACGCCCAACACCTGCGAAACGCAGTCGGAGACGTAGGTCAGCCGCCCGTCGGAGCTGGTTGACCAGAACCAGCCATGGCCGGAGCGTTCATAGTCCTGCGCCAGTTCAAGCAGACGTTCGCGATCCGACTTGCTGATTTCGGGCGAGGTCCCGCTATCCCGCCGGCTGCCCAGCAGGTTCTTGAAGCGGCCTAGGGGTGAGGCGTTGCCTCCAGTCATGTTTCTCGCTCGATAGTTGCCACATATTTCGGTGGGTCGCAGGGAAGTTTCTAACCGAACATGGTTGCGAAATGCCTAACGTCGGCCTCGCAATGCCGCACTGCTGCGGCTACTCGCCGATCACGCGGCGGCGGTTAATCAGGATATCGGTGTTACGCATTGCGGGTTGCTCGGTCCCCGGATGGCTGGCCAGCGGGGTGGCGAATTCGATCCCCATCCGGTCCTGCTGCGACCAGCGCGTTGTAGCAGTCAGAATCTGGCCTTCGGCCCAGTGCAGGCGGAACAGCGTGCCCACCGGTACGTTCCACAAGCCTTCCACGAGCGCACCGGTGGTAGACAGGTTGCGGACCGTACCCTGGTATTGCTGCCCACCATGTTCAAGCACCACCTTGCGCAGCATGGTGTGGCGAGCGGCCCGGGCAGAGCGCGGACCGCTGGGGATCGCAGTCATCCCCGAGGACAGGCGCTCGCTGGCTTCAGCGAAGCCCAGCGGCTTGTCATAGATGAAGCCCTGGACGTGGCTGCAGCCGAGGTGGCGGACCAGATCGAGCTCGTCGAAGGTCTCGACCCCCTCTGCAGTGGTTTCCATTCCCAACGCTTCGGCCAGGCTGACGATCGAGCTGATGATCGCGCCGTTGGGGCTGCCCGCCTGCGTCGCACCGCGCACGAACGACTGGTCGATCTTGATCTTGTTGAAAGGCGCACGCTTCAGGTAGCCGAGCGAAGAATAGCCGGTGCCGAAATCGTCGAGCACCAGCCGCACCCCGATCCGCTTGAGCGCGTTAAACATCTTCTCGACACCGGCGTCCTCATTGAGGAAGACGCTCTCGGTAATCTCCAGCTCGAGTCGGTCCGGACTGACCTGGGCGCTCGCCAGGGCCTGGGTCACCACTGCCGGCAGTCCGGGATTGGCGAACTGCAGCGGCGATACGTTGACTGCCACCCGCACCGATTCCGGCCAGTTGGCCAAGTCGGCACAGGCCGTGCGCAAGGCCCATTCGCCGATCTGGGCAATCAGACCGACATCCTCGGCAATCGGAATGAACTTGGCCGGTGACATCGGCCCGTGAACCGGATGGTTCCAGCGCAGCAGCGCCTCAAACCCGGTGATCCGCTCGGTCGTGGTCTGGACGAC
>JAJTFU010000030.1 GCA_021299075.1 Novosphingobium sp.
ATGCTTGGCCCGGCGCTGCTCAAGTTCGGCACCGAGGAACAGAAGGTCCATTACCTGAACCAGATCGCCCGTGGCGAAATCCGCTGGTGCCAGGGCTATTCCGAACCGGGTTCTGGCTCGGACCTCGTGTCGCTCCAGACTTACGGTGAAGACAAGGGCGATCACTGGGTGGTCAACGGCCAGAAGATCTGGACCTCCTATGCCGACAAGGCCGACTGGATCTTCTGCTTGGTCCGGACCGACAAGACCAACAAGTACCAGGGCATTTCCTTCCTGCTGTTCGATATGGAAAGCCCCGGCGTCTCGACCAAGCCGATCCTGCTGATCAGCGGCAATTCGCCGTTCTGCGAAACCTTCTTCGACAATGTGAAGGTGCCCAAGCACCAGATCGTGGGTGAGCTCAACCGCGGTTGGGATGTCGCCAAGTACCTGCTGGGCCATGAGCGCGAGATGATCTCGGGCGCAGGCGGCAATGACCGGCTCAACACGATCGGCGCCTTCGCCAAGCGCAACGGTCTGGAAGACCCGCTGCTGCGCGCCGAGCTGGCCATGTTCGATGTCGATGCCCTGGCTTTCTCGGCGATGGGCGAGAAGTTCCTCGACGAGATCAAGGTCGGCAAGGCCCATCCGGCCCAGCCCAACATGATGAAGTATGCCGGGACCGAGCTCAACAAGCGGCGTCATGAGCTGCTGATGGCGGCCGGCGGTTCGGCCGCGCTTGAGTGGGACAGTGAAGGTTCGGGCGGCGGTGCCAAGGCCCGCACCTGGCTGCGTACCAAGGCCAACTCGATCGAAGGCGGGACTAGCGAAGTCATGCTGAACGTCATTTCCAAACGCATTCTCGACCTGCCGGGAGCCTGAGCCATGGCGCTGTATCACAATGAAGATCAGGCCATGCTGGCCGACACCGCGCGCCAGTTCATGGGCGAGGAAGGCACGATCGCCAAGCAGCTGCGCCACTGGCGTGACAAGCAATGCAAGGACGGGTTCGGCCATGCGCTGTGGAAGCAGTTCGCCGAACTGGGCTTTACCGGGATCCTGGTGAGCGAGGCCGATGGCGGCCTGGGCATGGGCAATGTCGAAGCCGGGATTGTGCTCGAAGAGATCGGCCGAAATCTGACGCCGTCGCCGTTCCTGACCAGCTCGGTCATGGCTGCGACCGCGATCGGTGCGGGCAATGACGAACTGCGCGGGCGTTACCTGCCGGGCCTGCTCGCGGGTGACAGTGTCTTCGCCGTGGCGATCGACGAAGGCCCCAAGCACCGGCCCGAGCGCATCGCCACCCGCGCCGAGCGGGCCGGCAACGGCTTCAAGCTGACCGGCAAGAAGGCCTTCGTGGTCCACGGTGGCAGCGCCGACATGCTGGTGATTGCCGCGCGCACGGCGGGCGCGGATGACGACAACGACGGGATTACCTTGTTCGCGGTGCCCAAGGATGCGGCCGGCCTGAGCCAGGACGCGGTCCGGCTGGTCGACAGCTCGATGGCAACCCACGTCAAGCTCGAAGGCGTCCAGGTCGATGCCGATGCCGTGATCGGCGAGGTCGATGCCGGCCGTGAACTGCTTAACCGCGTGCTCAATGCCGGGCGGGTCGGCGCGGCGGCGGAAAGCGTCGGCGTGGCGGGCGGGGCCTTTGACATGACCACCACCTACCTCAAGCAGCGCAAGCAGTTCGGCCAGCTGATCGGTGAGGTCCAGGCGCTGCAGCACCGCGCCTCGCACCTCTATTCGGAGCTGGAGATCGCCCGCGCGAGCGTGATCAAGGCGCAGCAGCTGCTCGATGCCGGCTCTAAAAAGGCCGAGCTGATGGTCTCGGTCGCCAAGGCCAAGGCCGGCAAGGCGGCCAGCCTCGCGGTCAAGGAAGGGGTGCAGATGCACGGCGGGATCGGCATGACCGACGAGTACGACATCGGCCTCTACATGAAGCGCGACCGTGCCCTCGCAGAATTCATGGGCGACATGTACTACCACGCCGAGCGCGTTGCGCAGATCAGCGGTTACTGAGGAGTAAGACCATGGATTTCAGCAAGCTCTTCAGTCTCGAAGGCAAGGTCGCCCTGATCACCGGCGGTAGCCGCGGGATCGGCAAGATGATCCTTGAAGGCTATCTCGCCGCCGGTTGCGCGCGGGTCTACATTACCGCCCGCAAGCGCGAGCAGATCGCGGAGACGGTGGCCGAGTTCGAGGCCCAGTACCCGGGCAAGGTGATCGGCCTGCCGGGCGATCTCAGCCAGATGGAAGACCTGAAGCGGCTGGTGGCCGAGCTCTCGGCGCGCGAGAGCAAGCTGGATATCCTGGTCAACAATGCCGGGGCGGCCTGGGGGGCGGAGTTTGACCAGTTCCCCGAAGCCGGCTGGGACAAGGTGATGGACCTCAACGTCAAGAGCCTGTTCTTCCTGACCCAGCAGCTCCACGGCCTGCTCAAGGCGGCGGGTACCTTCCAGGCTCCGGCCAAGGTGATCAACATCGCCTCGATCGACGGGATGCGCCCGAACCCTTGGGAAACCTATTCCTACCAGGCGTCAAAGGCGGCGGTGATTCACCTGACCAAGCGGCTCGCCGCGCGGCTGATCAAGGACAATATCGTGGTCAGCGGGATCGGCCCGGGTGCCTTCCCGAGCGAGATGAACAAGGCCGCGGCAAAGAACCCCGAAGGCAGCGCCAAGGGCATTCCTTACAAGCGCGTCGGCGTGGCCGAGGATATGGCTGGCGGCGCGATCTACCTCGCCAGCCGGGCGGGCGATTATGTGGTTGGCACCACGATCCCGATCGATGGCGGCATCGTCAACGGCTGGGTGCCGGAAGTGTTCCAGGACGCCTCGGGCGGGCACTGAGCCATGAAGCGCCAGGTCCGGACCCTTGCCAGCAGCATCTACTTTGGCGAGGGGCCGCGCTGGCGGGACGGACGCCTCTGGTTCTCGGACTTCTATGCCCAGCGGGTCTGCTCTTTGGACCTGGCGGGTAATCTGCGCACCGAACTGGAGCTGGAGGGTCGTCCTTCGGGCCTCGGCTGGATGCCAGATGGTTCACTGCTGGTCGTGCGGATGGAACTGCGTGCCGTCTGGCGGCGCTGGCCGGACGGGCGGTTTGAGCCTCATGCCGATCTGACCGGTTACTCGGCGCATCTCTGCAATGACATGGTCGTGGACGGCGCGGGCCGGGCCTATGTCGGCAACTTCGGGTTCGATCTCGACGCCGAACTCCGCGCCCGTGGGCCCGAAAGCGTAATCGGCGATCACCCCACCACCGTGCTGGCGCTGGTGCAGCCTGATGGCACGGTTAGCGATGCAGCACCCGGTGAACGCTTCAGCTTTCCCAACGGCATGGTGATCACGCCCGACGCCGGCACGCTGATCCTGGGTGAGACCCTGGGCGGGCAGCTGACCGCCTTCGATATCGGCGAAGACGGGACGCTGACCAACCGCCGCGCGTTTGCGCCGACCTGGCCGCGTGTGCCCGATGGAATCTGCCTCGATGCCTTAGGCGCGATCTGGATCGCCAATCCACTGGCCCCCGAATGCGCGCTGATCGCGCCGGGCGGCGAAGTGCTGGAAGTGATCGAGACCCACGGCCTCAATTGCTATGCCTGCATGCTCGGCGGGCCAGAGGGCAAACACCTGTTCATGTTGGTGGCCGAAACCTCTGACGCCGAGGAAGCGGCCAAGGCCCCGCGCGGTAAGGTGCTGGTGGCCGAAGTGGATGTCGGCCGGGCCGGCTGGCCCTGAGAGCCGCCTAGTCCTTCATCAGCTCCCGCACGAAGCCGATCAGGCCGGTCTGGCGGGCGCGCTTCATGCGTTCGGCGTGGAGGATTTCGCAGACCTGGGTGTAGCAGGCCTCGATCTCGTCGTTGATCAGGACATAGTCATAGCCGTCCCAGTGGCTGATCTCGGCCCGAGCGCGTTCCATGCGGGCGGCGATCACTTCAGGGCTGTCGGTCCCGCGTCCGGTCAGGCGGCGACGCAGCTCATCGATGCTGGGCGGCAGGATGAAGACCCGGACCACGTCCTGCTGGTCCTTCTGGTAAAGCTGCTGGGTGCCCTGCCAGTCGATATCGAACAGGAAATCCTGACCCACCTTCAGCCCGGCGCGGATCTGCGCCTTGGGCGTGCCATAGCTGTGCCCGAAGACCCGTGCCCATTCATAGAACTCGTCCGCTTCGACCATGCGGTCAAACTCGGCCTGGCTGACGAAGTGATAGTGCACTCCGTCGATCTCGCCCGGGCGGATTGGCCGGGTTGTGGCAGAAACGGACAGGGCAATCTCGGGATCGCGCTCCAGCAGCATGCGGCTGATCGTGGTCTTGCCGGCGCCCGAGGGCGAGGACAGGATCAGCATCAGCCCGCGGCGGTGGAGGGCATCACTGGCGGATTTGGCGGTATCGACCATGCGCTCCATTCGCGCATGGCGGGCCTGCGATCAAGCCTTGGGCGTGGGGTTTTGCCCTGTCGGCTTGGCCTTGCCCTGCTTCGCCTTGCGCCGGTCATAAAGCTTCTTGGCGACGAGACCCGAAGTAACCACCAGCGCTCCTGGAACAGAGCGGGTTGCCACCCGCATCGCCACGGCGCCGGCAATCCCGGCAAACAGGTTGCGCTTGGTCTTTTCCTCGCTCGGCGTGTCGGGCAGCACCTTGTCCACCACCCGGTTCAGCAGGGTTCCGCCACCCTGGCGGACCAGGCGGGCGAGGAGACGGTCCGGCGAGGTCATTTCTTGCGCCCGAAATCGACCGAAACGACATTCGAGCCCGGCTCGCCCTCGGCCACTGGCGGGCCGTCATTCTCGGCATCGTCGTGCGGTTCGGGCTCATCGTCCTGGCCCATCGCCTGAAACTGCAGCCCGAAGTCGACCGCCGGATCGACAAAGGCGGTGATCGCGCTGAACGGAATGTCGAGCTTGGCCGGCACCTGGTTGAATGTCAGCCCCACGGTGAAACCCTGCTCATCTACGCCGAGGTCCCAGAACTTGTTCTGCAGGACGATGGTCATTTCGTCCGGAAACCGCTCGCGCAGGTGGGGCGGGATCGAAACGCCCGGCGCCCCGGTCTTGAAGGTGATGTAGAAGTGATGCTCACCCGGCAGGGTGCCGCCGGCCGCCACGATCTCACCCAGCACCCGGCCCACCACGGCGCGCAGCGCCTCCTGCACGATTTCGTCATAGGGGATCAGGCTGTCGGGTGAGCTGTCATTCATGCCGTCACAAGTGGCCACGCGCTCGGCGCGGGTCAAGGGCAAACCGCTTGCACGGGGCCATTTCGGGCCTATAGGCCAGCGCCATGCGCACCGGACGGATCGCCCGCAAGACTCACGAAACCGACATCCTCGTCGAAGTGAACCTCGACGGGACGGGGGCCTTTGATGTCTCCACCGGGATCGGCTTCCTCGATCACATGATCGAGCAGTTCAGCCGCCACTCGCTGATCGACATCACGTGCCACGTGAAGGGCGATCTCCACGTCGACCAGCACCACACCACCGAAGACAGCGCGATTGCGATCGGCCAGGCCATTGCCCAGGCCCTCGGGGACAAGGCCGGGATCGGCCGCTATGGCGCGGCTTACAGCCCGATGGATGAGGCGCTGGCCCGCGTCGCGCTCGACATTTCGGGTCGCCCCTGGCTGGTCTGGAACGCGAAGTTCACCCAGGAACGACTGGGCGAAATGGATACCGAGCTGTTCGAGCACTGGTTCCAGTCGATCGCCCAGGCTGTCGGCATCACCCTCCACATCGAGCTGCTTTACGGCACCAACAACCACCACATCTGCGAAGGCATCTACAAGGGCTTCGCCCGGGCGATGCGGCAGGCGGTGGAACTCGATCCGCGCAAGGGCGGAGCGATTCCTTCGACCAAAGGTCAGCTCGGTGGCTGAGGTCCTCGCGCTGATCGATTACGGCGCGGGCAATCTTCACTCGGTGGCAAACGCGCTCAAGGCCGCCGGGGCCGAGGGTGTTCAGGTGACATCCGATCCGGACGTGGTTCGCGCGGCTGATCGGATCGTTCTGCCCGGTGTCGGCAGCTTCAAGGCCTGCGCCGAAGGCCTGCGGGCAATCCCGCATCTCGTCGAGGCCATGACCGAGCGCGTGCTGATCGGCGCCGCGCCGTTCCTTGGTATCTGCGTCGGCATGCAATTGCTCGCCTCGCGCGGGGTCGAGCATGGCGTGACCCCCGGGCTGGACTGGATCGGCGGCGAGGTGCGGCTGATCGAGCGGACCGATCCGGCGATCAAGATCCCCCACATGGGCTGGAACGACGTGATCGTCCGCCCCCACGCCCCGCTGCTGGAAGCGGGTGAGGCCTATTTCCTGCACTCCTACCACTTCGTGCCCGAGGATGGGCATCATGCGCTGGCCATGACCGATCACGGCGGCGGATTGGTGGCGGCGGTCGGCCGCGATACGATCCTGGGGGTGCAGTTCCACCCGGAGAAGAGCCAGGCCTATGGGCTGGCCCTGCTCCGCGCATTCCTGGAGTGGAAGCCATGATCGTCTTCCCGGCAATTGACCTCAAGGGCGGCCAGGTCGTCCGTCTGTCCGAAGGCGATATGGACCGCGCGACGGTCTATGGCGACAATCCGGCGGCGCAGGCGCAGCTCTTTGCTGCCGCGGGTTCTCAGTTCCTCCACGTGGTCGATCTCGACGGCAGCTTCGCCGGCCGGGCCGAGAACCGCGCGGCAGTTGAATCGATCCTTGAGGTGTTCGAAGGCCACGTCCAGTTGGGCGGTGGCATCCGCACGCGTGAAGCAGTCGAAGGCTGGTTCGAACTGGGCGTCAGCCGGGTGGTGATGGGTTCGGCGGCGCTCAAGGACCCAGAGTTCGTCAAGGACATGGCACGCGAGTTTCCGGGCGGGATCGTCGTCGCGGTCGATGCCCGCGATGGCATGGTCGCGACCGAGGGCTGGGCCGAGGTTTCGGACGTGCCGGTGGTGGATCTTGCCCGCCGGTTCGAGGATGCCGGTGTTGCCAGCCTGCTGTTCACCGATATCGGCCGCGATGGCCTGCTCAAGGGCGTGAATATCGACGCAACGGTGGAGCTGGCGCGGCAGGTCGACCTGCCGGTGATTGCCAGCGGCGGGGTGAAGGGGCTGGACGATATCCACATCCTCTCGCTCCACGCAGTCGACGGGATCGAAGGCGTGATCACGGGCCGCGCGCTGTACGAAGGCCGGCTCGATTTGGCGGCGGCGATTGCGATGGCAAACCGGGCATGACCGTCCGCGTCCGCGTCATTCCCTGTCTCGATGTCGCCAATGGCCGGGTGGTGAAGGGCGTCAACTTCGTCGACCTCAAGGATGCCGGCGATCCGGTCGAGCAGGCGCGCGCCTATGACGCCGCCGGGGCGGACGAATTGTGCTTCCTCGATATCAGCGCCAGCCACGAAGGGCGCGGGACCCTGCTCGACGTGGTGCGGCGCACGGCCGAAGTCTGTTTCATGCCGCTGACCGTCGGCGGCGGGGTCCGTGCGGTGGAAGATGCCCGGGCGCTGCTGCTGGCGGGTGCGGACAAAGTCGCGGTCAATTCCGCCGCAGTCAGCCGGCCCGAAGTGGTCGCGGAGATTGCCGAACGCTTTGGCAGCCAGTGCGTTGTCGCCTCGGTCGATGCGCGGCGGCAGGGCGATCATTGGGAAATCTTCACGCACGGCGGGCGCAAGGCGACCGGGATTGATGCCGTCGCCCATGCGATCCGGCTGGCCGAGTTGGGGGCCGGTGAATTGCTGGTCACTTCGATGGATGGGGACGGGACGCAGGCTGGCTATGACCTCGAACTCACCTGCACGATTGCCGATGCTGTCTCGGTCCCGGTGATCGCCAGTGGCGGGGTCGGAACGCTCGATCACCTGGTCGAAGGCGTCACCAGGGGCCATGCCAGCGCGGTCCTCGCCGCCTCGATCTTCCACTTCGGCAAGCACACCATTGCCGAAGCCCACGCGGCGCTGCGCGCGGCTGGCCTGCCGGCGCGCGGCTGAGCGCCAGAGTCGGCTGACTTTACAATCACTTGAATCGCTGAGGCGCGATTAACCATCATTGCTTTGCGCCCAGCGCGATCCCGCCAGCCATGGCACGCAAATTGCGTAACTGCTTGAGATGTCGCAAATCACCACCATCCGGCGGGCCTGGCCGCATATGCTGATCGCCTTGCTGGCGCTCGCCGCCGATGCCCCCGCACTCGCCAGCAACGGTATTGCGATCCCCGATCCTAGCGTGGCGACCTTGCTGGCGCTGGGCGTGCTGGGGCTGATCATCGGCCGCCAGGGTGGTCGCCGCCCGCCGAAGGACTGAGCTGCCAGCAAGCTACGCGCTTGACCCATGCCTCACTCCGCCGCATTCGATTGGCGATGAGCGCTCCCGATACCCTCTCCCGCCTGGCCGCGACCATTGCCGCGCGCCGTGATGCCGATCCGGCGACCAGCTGGGTGGCCAAGCTTCATGCCCGCGGCGTGCCGGTGATCGCCCGCAAGCTGGGCGAGGAAGCGATCGAAACAATCACCGCCGCGCTGGCCGGCACCCATGACGAACTGGTGGGCGAGGCTGCCGACACGATCTTTCACCTGCTGGTCCTGCTCGATGCCAAGGGTGTCTCGCTGGATGAGGTTCTGGCCGAACTTGACCGCCGCGAAGGGACCAGCGGGATCGCCGAAAAAGCCAGCCGGAGCGAATGATGCCGATTGATCCTACCCTGCCCTATGATGACCAGAACGTCTTCGCGAAGATCCTGCGCGGCGAAATCCCGAACCGCACGGTCTACGAGGACGAATGGGTCCTGGCCTTCCATGACATCAACCCTCAGGCACCCACCCATGTGCTGGTGATCCCCAAGGGGGCCTACGTCAGCTGGGATGATTTTTCGGCCAAGGCGTCGGCGGAGGAGATCGCCGGTTTCGTCCGCGGCGTCGGTCATGTGGCGCGCTCGCTCGGGCTGGTTGAGCCGGGCTACCGCCTGCTCGCCAATATCGGCCAGCATGGCCACCAGGAAGTGCCGCACCTCCACGTCCACCTGTTCGGCGGCAAGCCACTCGGCCCGATGCTGGCGCGGTTCGACTGAACGCGCTCTTGCCCTGCGAGTCGCGCCCCGGCTAAGGCGGGGACATGGCAAACTTCCCCCCAGCACCAAGCGGCCTGATCGACGGCAAGGTGCACCGCTTTGCCGTGCGCGCCTATTTCGAGGATACCGACCTCTCGGGCGTGGTCTATCACGCCAATTACCTGCGCTGGTTCGAACGTGCCCGGTCCGACTTCGTCCGCCTGCTGGGGATTGACCAGCGCGCGGTCAACGAGGCCGGCGAAGGGGCCTTTGCCGTGACCGAGCTGACCATTCGCTATGCCGCCCCGGCGCGGCTTGACGATGCCGTGCAGATCGAAACCAGCTGCGAGGAACTCGGCGCTGCCTCGTGCCGGATGCACCAGATTGCCCGCCATGAAGATGGCCGCCTGCTCTCCGAAGCGCGGCTGCGCATCGGTTTTGTTTCCCCCGAAGGCCGTCCTCGCCGCATGCCTGCCGCCTGGCGCGATGCCTTTGCTTCAATCATGCCCGAAGGATCCTGATGAGCACTCTTGCCCTCTTGGCCACTGCCCCGACCCGGCTCGATCCGGTCCAGCTGTTCTTCGATGCCGATATCGTCGTCCAGTCGGTCATGGCCGGCCTGGTGGTCGCCTCGGTCTGGGTCTGGGCGATCATCATTTCGTTTTCGCTGCGCATGGCCGGGATCCGCAAGCGGACCGAAGCCTATGAGCGCGACTTCTGGAAGGCGGCCGATATTGATGCCTTCCAGGCCGAGCGCGGGGCCAAGGAAGCGGGTGAAATCCCCTCGGCCCGCGTGGTTGCTGCCGGGCTTGGCGAATGGCGCCGCTCCACCGCCGCCAAGGTTATCGACCGCGAAGGCACCCGCCAGCGCCTGGCCGGCGTGATGGACAGCGCCGTGGCGCAGGAAGCAGATCGGTTGGCCGAGCGCTTGAACTTCCTCGCCACAGTCGGCTCGGTCGCGCCCTTCGTGGGCCTGTTCGGCACGGTCTGGGGGATCATGAACTCGTTCTTCCAGATCGGCTCGCAGCAGAATTCATCGTTGGCGGTGGTCGCGCCGGGCATTTCCGAAGCGCTGTTTGCGACCGCGATCGGCCTGTTCGCGGCAATCCCCGCGGTCATTGCCTACAACCGCTTCTCGCACCGGGTGAACCAGCTTGAGGCGCGGATGCAGCGCTTTGCCGATCGCTTTCACGCCAGCCTCAGCCGCGAACTGGACGCCGCCTGATGGGTGCGAGCCTCAATCCCGGTGGTGGACGGGGGCGACGCCGCGCCCGCGTGCCCGTGTCAGAGATCAACGTCACGCCGCTGGTCGACGTCATGCTGGTGCTGCTGATCATCTTCATGGTCACCGCCCCGCTGCTCAATGCCGGGGTGCCGGTGAACCTGCCTGACAGCCGCGCCAAGGCGCTCGACCAGGAACCGCAGCAGATCAACCTGACCCTATCACGCGACGGACGGCTCTATCTCGACCAGACCGAGATCGCGCGATCCGCCCTGCCCGATCGGCTGGCGTCGATCCCGCCGGGCGCGGATGGCAAGCCGCCACTGGTGACGCTGCGGGCGGACAAGAGCCTCGACTATGGCGAAGTGATCGCCGTGATGGGCGAGCTCAACAATGCCGGGTTCAACGCCATCTCCCTGGTCACCAATAGTTCAGGTACGCCCGGACAGGACTCAGCCGATGGCCGTGACCGCTCTTCGACGCGATGAAGGACTGGCGCTGCTGGTTGCCCTCGCCGCCCATGCCGGGCTGGTGCTGGTGCTGACCCTGCGGCCGACGCCGGTGCCTTTGCCGCCGCCGGAGAGCATCACCGTGACGCTCAGCGAGGACATTGGTCTGGCCTCGACCTCCCCCTCCACCGCCCCTGCGGCTGCAGAGGAAGCGCCCGAACTGGGCGAACAGGCGGCCCCGCCGCCGCCCGCGCCCGTGGCTCAGCCCGAACCGCTGCCCAAGCCGCTGCCGCGCGCCACCGTCGCGCCGCCGCCGAAGTCCGCACCGCTCGCCAAGGCTCCTCCTGCCAAAGCGCCGCCAGCCAAGGCCACCACGCCCGCGCCAAAGGCGCCGCCGGCCAAGGCCGTGACCAGGCCAGGCGCGAGCCGGATTGGCGATGATTTCCTGAAGGGTAGCCCCGGCGGCACGGCCAAGGCCCCGCCCGGCCCGCCACCCGCCGCCACGATTGGCCCGGCAGTGCGCTCGGCGCTGGCGGGGGCAATCTCGCGCCAGCTCAAGCCCAAGTGGGCCGCGCCGCAAGGGGCCGAGGCTGAATTGCTGGTCACCATCCTGACCTGGGATCTCAATCCCGATGGCTCGCTGGCCGGTGCGCCGCGCCTGGTCCGCCAGGAAGGGATCACCGATGCCAACCGCGCCCAGGCCGCACGCCACGCCGAACAGGCGATCCGCGCCGTGCGCTTGGCGGCTCCGTTCAACCTGCCGGAGGAATACTATCCGGCCTGGAAGCGCGTTACCGCCTTCCGTTTCGACAGGAAGTTGTCGCAATGATCCGTTCTTCGCTCACTGTTCTAGCCCTGCTGCTGGGCTCTCCGCTGGTGGCCCAGCAATCGACGCCTATGCCGCAGCCAACCCAGGCCGTCCCGGCCGAAGAGGGGCTGTCCGGCTCGGTCTCCGACGAGAGCGACTGGCAGGACCTTGGCATTGCGATCCCCGCCTTTGCCACCAATGCCGACGTGCCGACCGCGACCAGCGCCGGCTCGACCGGGGCGCTGGGCTATAGCTGGCCCAGGTGATCACCGCCAACCTCAAGAACAATGGCCTGTTCAAGCCGGTCGGGCCGGACAGCCTGCCGCGCCCGGCGTTTGAGGAGGTCCGCACCCCCAGCTTCGATACCTGGTCCGGGCGCAGCGCCGAAATGTTGGTCCAGGGCTTTGTCCGCCCCGGCGATGGCGACCAGTTGCTGGTCGGCTGCTACCTCTACGACGTCGCGCTCAAGCAGCAGCTGGCCAGTGCCGCCTGGCAGGTTGCTCCGGGTGACTGGCGCCGGGCGGCGCACAAGTGTTCGGACATGGTCTATGCCCGCCTTTCGGGCGAGAACCCGTTCTTCGACAGCCGCATCGCCTATATCGCCGAAACCGGACCCAAGGACCGGCGGATGAAGCGCCTGGCGATCATGGATTCGGACGGGGCCAACCACCGCTACCTGACCACCGGCCAGGCGACCGCGCTGACCCCGCGCTATTCGCCCGATTACAAGTCGATCCTGTACCTCAGCTACTTCAACGGCCAGCCGCGGATCTACATCTACGATCTGGAGCGCAACACCCAGCGGCTGCTGCTGCAAAGTCCGAACCCGCTGTTCGCACCGCGCTGGTCGCCCGATGGCAAGTGGGTGCTCTATTCGATGGCCATTGCCGGCAATACCGACATTTACAAGATGCCCGCCGCTGGCGGTGCCTCTGTGCGGCTGACCGATACGCCGGGGATCGATATCGGCGGTTCCTTTTCGCCCGATGGCAGCCGGATCGTGTTCGAAAGCGACCGTTCGGGCAGCCAGCAGGTCTATGTAATGAATGCGGACGGTTCGGGGCAGAAGCGGATCAGCTTCTTCGGCGGCCGCGCCGCGACGCCCGAATGGAGCCCACGCGGCGATCAGATCGCCTTCACTCACATCACCGGCAATTTCCGCATCGGCGTGATGGACCCGGCCGGGCAGGAGATGCGCTACCTGACCGATTCGTGGCAGGACGAAGCGCCGACCTGGGCACCGAACGGTCGGATCATCCAGTTCTTCCGCACGGCGCGGGGCAGCGGCAAGCCCGCGTGGGGACCGCTTCGTCCCTGACGGGAGCCAGATGAGCGTTGACTCGGTTAGTATCGCACCGTCACAACTGTCGCTTACCAAAGGAGAGTTCCATGGCCCATTCCCGCCTGACCCTCACGGCCGCCATCGTTGCTTCGCTGGCGCTGGGCGCCTGCGCGTCGAAGGCGCCCAAGCAGCTCCCGCCCGATCCGGGGCCGGCGGTTTCGACCGGCTCGACCCAGGGTGAAAGCTCTGCGCCGACACCCGGCAGCCAGGCCGATTTCGTGGCCCAGATGATGGGCCAGGACACGATCTACTTCGATACCGACAAGTTCAATGTCGATAGTGCTGATCAGGCCGCCTTGCAGGCCCAGGCGACCTGGCTGCTCAAGTATCCGGGCAAGCGCGCCACGGTTGAGGGGCATGCCGACGAACGCGGTACGCGCGAATACAACCTGGCGCTGGGTGAGCGCCGCGCCAATGCGGCCAAGAACTTCCTGGTTTCACTGGGGGTTGATGCCAGCCGACTGACCACGGTCAGCTATGGCAAGGAACGCCCGGTTGCGCTCGGCTCGGATGAGGAAAGCTGGGCCAAGAACCGCCGCGCGGTAACGATCACGATCGATTGAAGCTGAGCCTGGGCCGGCGCTGCTTACTGCAGCGTCGGCAGCAGCTGGCCCAGATCAGGCAGGGTCGCGCTATCGGCCTGGACCGACCAGCGCGGTCCTTCTTCGCCCAGGCTGCGGCCATGGGGAGCGGTTCCCAGCAGGGCATAAGCCGCCATGGCCAGCACAGAGGCGGCAATCGACATGGCCAGTTGCTTGCTCATCATGGTGGGACTCCAGCGGAATACGCGTGACGCAGATGGGCCTGCCCATGTTGCATTGCAATACGGTCTTTTGCCCGCCATTCCTGAATCTTCCCTGAAGGCCGCTTTCGCTTGCGTGGACTCGGGCCCCGGGCCTATCGCGGCCTGATGAGCAGAGCGCGCCGATCAGACAGCTGGGGCTTTCCGCGGTGGGGCGGCTATGGCGGCGCGCGCGATGCCGTGCAGGTCCGGCTGTGCGATCGGGCCGGTTGCAGCGAACCCGGCACCTGCCCCGCGCCGAAGTCTCCCAACAACCCGGATCGCTGGATGTTCTGCCAGGAACATGCCGCTGAATATAATCGCGGCTGGGACTATTTCGCCGGGCTCACCGCCGAGGAAGCGGCCGAGCGCGAGGCGGCCGAGCGCCAGACCCACGAAGGTTTCAAGGAATCGGCGCATTATGAATGGGCCGGCTCGGGCGATGGCACGCGCAGCCGCGATGAACTGCGCGCGCTCGATCTGCTTGAACTCGATCCTGACGCGGATTTCGAGGCGATCAAGAAGAACTACCGGACCAAGGCGAAGCAGGTCCACCCCGATCTGCGCCCGGGCGATGAAGCAGCCGCCAAGGCCTTCCAGGCGCTGCAACTGGCCTACGAAGTGCTGCGCCAGGCGGAGGAACGGCGGGAGTGGAAGGGCTAGATCCGGCAACCCGCAGGGACCGGATCGAGGCGGGGCGAGTGGTGCTGCGCCGCGCTGTCCCGAGCGACCTGGCCATGATCCACGCCGCGATGAGCGATCCGGGGGTGATGCGTTATTGGTCCACGCCGCCGCATACCGATATCGCCACCAGCCGGGATTGGCTTGAAGCGATGATTGCGGCCGATCCAGCGATCAGCGATGACTTCATTATCGAGCATGACGGGCAACCGATCGGCAAGATGGGCTGCTGGCGGCTGCCTGAACTGGGCTACCTGCTGCATCCGGCCTATCACGGCCGCGGTCTTGCCAGCGAGGCGCTTGCCGCTCTGGTCAGTTACACGCGCGCGAGGGGCTTGCCCAAGCTGAAGGCCGACGTCGATCCGCGCAACGCGCCGTCGCTGCGCTTGCTGGAACGGGCGGGCTTCCTTGAGACGGCACGCGTCGCCGGAACCTGGCTGGTGGCTGGCGAGCTGTGCGACAGCGTTTATCTGGAGCTGCCGCTCAACTCTTCTTGAAGCGCTTGATCGAGGCCGAGAACGACAGGACGTTGCGTCCGGCATCGTCGATGATCCCGCGTATGAAGACCACGCTGCCCCCGGCCCGGACGGTCTCGCCCCGTGCGGTCAGCAGCCGGCCCGGCTCGGCCGCGCCGACGAAATCGCAGTTCATGTTCATCGTCACGCCGTGGACCGAGGTGTCCATCCCGCCGGCGATCATGAACAGCGCATAGTCGGCAAAGGTCATCAGCGCCCCGCCATGGATATTGCCGCCGCCGTTGCGGTTCTTGGCCTCGGGCAGGAAGCCGCAGACGATCGGGGCATCGGGGCCTTCGCCCTCAGGCTTGCAGTAGAAGGGCCCGGCGTGCTCCTCGAAGAAGTCGACCGGCTCCCAGTGGTACCAGCCGGCCCAGATGCCGTCCCTGACCAGCCCCAATCCGGGGCGGAGGGTGGGTTCGTCCTGCTGCAGCTTGTCATGCGTGTGCTCGTTCATGGCTCCAGCCTCAAGCAGAAGCGGGGCCCCCTATCAAGCCTTGCCGTCGCCACGCATGCGGCGTAGCCTTGCCGGCGTCCGGGACTGGAGGGGTGGGCCAGTCTGAAGGGGGCAGTTGTCGGGTCGCGCTTTCCCCGCCCGGGGAGAAGACCGATGGCTCAAGACCAGAGCGCAGTAGCGCCTGTTACCAAGGTCGCGCGCGTTGAATCGCTAGACATCCTGCGCGGGATTGCCGTTTTTGGCATTCTGGCCATGAACATCACGGCCTTCGGCCTGCTGTTCCAAGCCTACAACAATCCGACTGTTGCTGGCGGGGTCGAGGGGCCGAACCTCCTGGCCTACAAGATCATCAACGTCGGGTTCGAAGGGACGATGCGCGGCATCTTTTCGCTGCTGTTCGGGGCCGGAATTGTCCTCCTGACCGAACGGATGGAACAGGCCGGAGCCGGGATCATGGCGGCCGAAATTCACTTCCGGCGGATGCTGTGGATGATGCTGTTCGGCGTGATTCACTGGACGCTGCTGCTCTGGACCGGCGAAATTCTGTTCGCCTATTCGCTGTGCGGACTGGTGCTGTTCTCGTTCCGCAAGCTGGCCCCGCGCCGCCTGCTGATCATCGGCGCAGCGCTGCTGCTGGCGGCGACGGCCATGTCCTTCGCTGGTGCCAAGAGCATTGCCGAAACCCGCGACAAGGCGGTTGCCGCGCAGACCGCGCTCGCCGCTGGCAAGACCCTCACCGCTGACCAGACCAAGGCGGCCGAAGAATGGAAGAAGGTCGAAGGGCACTGGCGCCCGACCCGCGAAAGCGCGACCGCCCAGCAGGCCTGGCACAGCGGTTCCTACCTCGATGCCGTCGGCGGCCAGCTGCCGGGCAGTTTTGAGTTCCAGTGGGTCGGCCTGCCGTTCTTCTTCTTCTTTGACATGGTGCCGTTCATGCTGATCGGCATGGCCCTGCTCAAGCTGGGTGTGCTGGGGGCACAGCGCTCAGTCGGGTTCTACCTGGGCATGATGGCTGGCGGCTATGCGATCGGCATTCCGCTAGGCTTTTACGAGATGAACCAGATCGTCGGCTCCGGCTTCGACCTGGTCGCCGCCAAGCGGGCTGACACCACTTACGAACTGAGCCGTCTGGCCATGGTGATCGGCCACCTCGGCCTGCTGCTCGCCTTCATCAAGGCCGGCCTGTTCAAGGCGTTCCAGCGCGGGATGGCCGCAGTCGGGACCATGGCGCTCAGCAACTACCTCATGCAGACGATCATCTGCACCTGGCTGTTCTACAGCTTCGGACCGGGCCTGGGTCTGTTCGGCCAGCTCGAGCGGCACCAGCTCTACTACGTGGTCGCCGCAATCTGGGTGGCCGAGTTCATCTGGAGCGTGATCTGGCTGAAGTACTTCCGCTTCGGCCCGTTCGAATGGCTGTGGCGCTCGCTGACCTATTGGGAACGCCAGCCGATGAAACTCTGAGGGGGCAATTGGCGGCGGGTCAGACCGCCGCCAGTGCCTGTTCGAAGTCGGCGATCAAATCGTCGGCCGCCTCGATCCCGATCGAGATTCGCACCAGGTTGTCAGTGATGCCGAGTGCGGCCTTGCGCTCGTCCGGAACCGACAGGTGCGTCATGCTCGCAGGATGACTGGCCAGCGTTTCGGTCCCACCGAGGCTGACTGCCAGCTTGGCGATCCTGAGCGCATCGAGGAAGCGGAAGCATTCGGCCTCACGTCCTTTCAGCAGCAGCGAGAAGGTGCTGCCAGCTCCTGAACAGTGGCGGTTATAGATGTCTTGCTGGCGCGGATCGTCGATCATGCCGAGATAGCCAAGGCCCTCGACCTTGGGATGATCCTTGAGCCAGGCGCAGACCTTGGCGGCGTTTTCGCCCGCGCGGGTCATCCGCAGTTCGACCGTTTCCAGGCTGCGCAGCAGCATCCAGGCGGTGTTGGGATCGGCGATTCCGCCCATGGTGTTGCGCAGCATGCGGATCGGCGTGAGCCACTTCTTCGCGCCCGAGACCGAACCGGCGACAAGATCGGAATGACCGCCAACATATTTGGTCAGCGAATAGACCACCAGGTCGGCGCCCTGATCGATCGGGCGCGCCCACAGCGGACCCAGGAACGTGTTGTCGATCGCAATCGGGCAGTCCGCTCCCAGAGCGGCATCGCGTGCATCGCGCACGGCTTCAACGTCGACCAGGGCATTGGTCGGATTGGCAGGGCTTTCCAGGTAGATCATCGCAACCTTGCCGCCCTGCTGCGCGGCCAGGGCCTTGGCGTCCTCAATCACGGCCTCGATCTCGGCGCGGGTCGCCCCGGCCGGGAAGTCCCGATAGGTCACGCCGAAGCGGCTCATGTGCTTGGCGACGAAGCCTTCGCTCGCGGCATAGAGCGGGCCGGAATGGACGATCACGTCCCCGGCGTTGCACAGCGCCAGCATCAGCACGGTGATCGCAGTCATCCCGCTCGAAAAGCACAGCGCCTCTTCCGCGCCGTCCCACAGCGCCAGTCGGCCTTCGAGGATCTGCTGGTTGGGGCCGTTGAAGCGCGAATAGACCAGGCCGTCGGTGCCGCCGGGGACCTTGCCGGTGATCCCTTCGAAGAAGCGCTTGCCATCGGCGGCGCTGGGGAAAGCGAAGGTGCTGGTCAGGAAGATCGGTGCCTTGAGGCTGCCTTCAGACAGCACGGGATCATAGCCGTGCCCCATCATCAGCGTGGCGGGCGAAAGCTCGTGATTGCCGATATGGGTGATCGCGGCTTTGGGTTTACGGGTATCGGCCATTGACTGGCATCCTTCCTCTGGCGGCCTTGCAATAGGCGCGGACGCTCCCAGGAAGGCGGGAGCTGGTCTGGCAGCGGAGGCCCTGGCGCCCCTAACCTCCGCAGGTGCGCATCTCCGTCCGGTGCCGTGCTGGCGGCAACCTAACGGCGCGCTAAACTGATTTCAACTGTAACCGGAATCAAATCAACGCAGCGACGCCCCAGATCACGCCGACCAGCAGGAACACGCCCGCCACATCGAGCAGCAGGCCGGCCAGCAGCACGCGCGGCAGGGCGATATGCCCGGTCGCCCAGGCGATCGCATTTGGACCGGTGCCCGAAGGCAGCATGAAGCCCCACGAGGCCGCGAGCGCGGCGGGGAGGGCCAGCAGGATCGGATCGGCCCCCAAGGCCACGACCAGCGCGCCGACCACGGGCATGATCCCGCTGGCCGCCGCGACATTGCTGGCAAATTCGGTGACCACCACCACGAAAGCGACCAGCACCAGCGCCACGATCGGCAGCGGCACCGATTTCAGCGGGAGCAGCATCTGCCCCATCCAGTCGGCCAGGCCCGAGGCGCTCATCCCCATGGCCAGTGCCAGGCCGCCGCCGAACATCAGCACCACGTCCCACGGCGCGCGGTTGGCCTCGGGCCAGGTCAGCATCGGCCGACCCGTCCCGTCGGGCAGGACAAACAGCAGCAGGCCGGCAATCACGGCGATGGTCCCGTCGGTCAGCCCGCCCTTGGGAAACAGCGGCTCGGTCCAATACTGGGTCAGCCAGGCCAGCACGGTCAGGATGAAGACCGGCAGCAGGCGCTTTTCGGCCACGCTCCAGGCATCGGCCTGCCGGATCGCGTTGCGCGCGGCGGCGGGATCGAATGTGTCGGCATCGATCCGCTGGACCTTGGCGATGATCAGCGCGGCCAGCGGCACGGCCAGCAGCACCACTGGCAGGCCATAGAGGCTCCACTGAGCAAAGCTCAGCTCGATCCCCAGCGGCTTTTCGAGCAGCCCGGCCGAAATCGCATTGGTGGGTGAGCCGACCATTGTGCCCAGCCCGCCGATCGAGGCGGCAAAGGCGATGCCCATCGGCAGGGCCCCGGCGATCCCGGCGGTCTCCTCTGCCTTGACCCCGCCGGACGCCAGCATGGCAACCGCCATCGGCATCATGATCAGCGCGGTTGAGGTGTTGGAAATGAACATCGAAAGCAGCGCGGTTGCCGCCATCACTGCCAGCAGCAGTTGCCAGTTCGATCCCCCGGCCCGGCTCAGGATGGCAAGAGCGAGGCGGCGGTGCAGCCCGGTTCGCTCGATCGCGAGCGCGAGGAAGGCCCCGCCCAGGAACAGGAACATGATCGGCGAGTAATAGGCCGCCGCAGTCTTGGTGGCATCGGCCACGCCCAGCAGCGGCAGGACCACGAAGGGCAGGAAGGCCGTGGCATAGAGCGGCAGGGCCTCGCTCATCCACCAGGTGGCCATCCACCAGACCAGCCCGGCGGTGGGCCAGGCCAAGTCCGGCATTCCGGCCGGGGCCGCAGTCAGCAAGGTCAGGAGGAAGCCGATCGGGCCCAGCCAGAAGGCAATGCGCCTGGCGGTCATGCTTCCTCCCCCTGCGATCCGGCCGAAGCCGGGCTTATTTCGGTGACAGCACCATCAGCATCTGGCGGCCTTCCATGCGGGGATAGGCCTCGATCTTGGCGTCTTCGGCAGTGTCTTCCTGCACCCGCTTGAGCAGGATCATGCCCAGCTGCTGGTGCGACAGTTCGCGGCCGCGGAAGCGCAGGGTCACCTTGACCTTGTCGCCCTCGCCAATGAACTTGTGGATCGCGCGCATCTTCACGTCATAGTCGTGATCGTCGATGTTCGGACGCATCTTGATCTCCTTGATCTCCTGCGTCTTCTGATTCTTGCGCGCGGCATTGGCCTTTTTCTGGGCCTCATACCGGAACTTGCCGACATCAAGGAACTTCGCCACCGGCGGATCGGCGTTGGGAGAAATCTCCACGAGGTCCAGCCCTACTTCGGCTGCCTGCTCGATCGCTTCGCGGGTATACATGACGCCAAGGTTTTCACCGTTTTCGTCAATGACGCGGACCTTGTCCGAGGTGATCATCTGGTTGTAGCGCGGCCCGCTCTTCACGGGGGGCGTCATCATGCGCCGGGGTGGGGGTGCTATAGTGCCTGCTCCTTTGGGCAATGTCTTACTGCGCGCGTCCTTAATCCGAATCCCCGCGCTGGGGAAGCCGCCATTTTATGCGGCTTGCCGCCAGACCGGAACCTGCACCAGCTGGCCGCGCACCGGCAGGACCGCGTGGACCGCCCGCGCCGGCTGCATCGCGGCGATGATCGCCGGGTCAGCCACGTCCATTCCCCCGGTCAGCGCGCCGAAAGCTGGCAGGATCAGCTTGCGTTCGCTCGCCGCCCAGCATGGCCGCGCGACTGAGCGTTCGCGCGCGGCAATCCGCAGCTTGGGGTGAAAATGACCGGACAGTTCGGCCCGCTCCTCGCCGGCGCGCGCCTCATGCCGCAGCACCAGCGGGCCGACCTCCAGTTCATCCAGCATGGTCCCCGGCGCCGATCCGGCATCGTGGTTCCCGCCGATCCAGACCCAGTCTGTCACCTGGGTCAGCGCCGCCAGCATCCCGGCGGCGTGCGGCTCAAGCCGGTTGGCGCCATCGCTATCGTGGAAATTGTCGCCCAGCGTGAAGACCCGGCGCGCGCCGCTGAGGCGGATGGCGCGGGCCACCCGCTCCAGCGTCTCGCGGCTGTCATAGGGCGGCAGCATCTGCCCGAACCGGGCAAAAAAGCTGGCCTTTTCCAGGTGCAGGTCGGCCACCAGCAACGCCTGCTCGCGCGGCCAGTAAAGCGCGCCGCCTTCCAGCAGCGCCATATCCTCACCTGCGAACGAAAAGGGAACCATGGCTTTTCCTTGCCGGAAGCCGTGTTGCTTGGCAAGGGCGGGACATGACCGACTGGACCCCCCAAACTGCCCGCGCCAAGGCTTGGTTCGAGAGCCTGCGCGACCGGATCTGTGCCGAATTCGAAGCGATCGAGGCCGAGGCTGGCAGCCCGGCTCGGTTCGATTATCAGACCTGGCAGCGCGAGGAAGCGGGCAACCCCAACCCTGGCGGCGGGACGCGCGGGGTCATGAAGGGCAAGGTATTCGAAAAGGTCGGCGTCAATGTCTCGACCGTCCACGGCACCTTTGCGCCGCAGTTCGCCCCCTCGGTCAACGGTGCCAGTGTCGAGCAGCCCGGCTTCACGGCTACCGGCATCAGCCTGGTTGCCCACATGGCCAACCCGCACGTGCCGGCCGTGCACATGAACACCCGTTTCCTGACCACCACCAAGGCCTGGTTCGGCGGCGGCGGCGATCTCAACCCGCCGATCCCCTATGCCGAGGATACGGCAGACTTTCACGCGGCCTTCCAGGCGGCCTGCGATGCCCACGATCCGGAGTACTACCCGAAGTTCAAGGTCTGGGCCGATGAGTACTTCTTCATCCCCCACCGCGGCGTCCACCGCGGCGTTGGCGGGATCTTCTACGATCACCTTGAATGTGCCGATGATGCCGGGTTCGAGGCCAATTTCGCCTTCACCCGTGATGTCGGCGAGGCCTTCCTGGCAATCTATCCCAAGCTGGTCCGCCGCCGCATGGGCATGGCCTTTACCCCGGCCGACAAGGCCCAGCAGCTTGAATGGCGCGGCCGCTATGCCGAATTCAATCTGGTCTATGACCGCGGCACGCTGTTTGGCCTCAAGACCGGCGGCAATATCGACGCGATCTTGATGAGCCTGCCGCCCGAGGCGACCTGGTCCTGATCGGCGGGAAAAGCGCTTGCCGGAGCGGGGGGTCCTCCCCCACATAGACCGTAATGTTGCGCCAGTATGAACTTGTCGAGCGCGTGCTCGCCTATGACCCGGACGCCGATGAGGCGATGCTCAACCGGGCCTATGTCTATACGGTGCAGAAACACGGCACCCAGAAGCGGGCCAGCGGTGATCCCTATTTCAGCCATCCGGTCGAGGTGGCGGGCCTGATGACCGAGCTCAAGCTTGATCAGGATACCATCATTACCGCATTGCTCCACGATACGGTCGAGGATACCCTGGCCACCACGGCCGAGATCGAGCGCCTGTTCGGACCCGATGTCGCGCGGCTGGTCGATGGGGTGACCAAGCTCTCCAAGATCGAGGTGATGAGCGAGAACGAGCGCGCGGCTGAAAACCTGCGCAAGTTCCTGCTGGCGATGAGCGAGGACATCCGCGTCCTGCTGGTCAAGCTGGCGGACCGGCTGCACAACATGCGCACGCTGCACTTCATCAAGAGTGCCGACAAGCGCCGCCGGATCGCGCGCGAGACGATGGATATCTACGCGCCGCTGGCCGAGCGGGTGGGCATGTACGAATACATGCGGGAAATGCAGCTCCTGGCCTTCGAGCAGCTGGAGCCTGAAGGCTATGCCACCATCACCGGGCGGCTTGCCCAGATTCGCGAGACCGACGGCGGCCAGGTCGATGCGATTGCTCTCGAGATCAAGCAGGCATTGGCCGAAGCCGGGCTGAAGGTGGAAGTTTCGGGGCGCGAGAAGCACCCCTATTCGATCTGGAAGAAGATGGCCGAACGCCATGTCTCCTTCGAGCAGATCACCGATATCATGGCCTTCCGCGTGCTAACCGAGACCACGGCGGACTGCTACCGCGCGCTGGGCGTGCTCCACACCACCTGGCAGATGATCCCGGGCCGGTTCAAGGACTACCTCTCGACGCCGAAATCGAACGGTTACCGCTCGCTCCACACCAGCCTGATCTTCGAGAATTCGATGCGGATGGAGGTGCAGATCCGCACCCATGACATGCACCGCACCAACGAGTTCGGGCTGGCCGCGCACTGGGCCTACAAGCAGGGCGACCGGCCCGATGGCCAGGTCGGCTGGCTGCGCGATCTGATCGAGATCGTCGATGCCAGCCACGATGCCGAGGAGCTGCTCGAGCATACGCGCCTGGCGATCTACCAGGACCGCATCTTTGCCTTCACCCCCAAGGGCGCGTTGCACCAGCTACCCAAGGGATCGACCCCGGTGGACTTCGCCTATGCGGTTCACTCCGACCTCGGCAACTTCGCGGTCGGGGCCAAGATCAACGGCCGGCACATGCCGCTGCGCACGCCGCTCAACAATGGCGACGTGGTGGAGATCATCAAGAACCGCACCGCCTCGCCCCAGCTCTCCTGGCTCGGCTTTGTCGTCACCGGCAAGGCCCGCGCCGCGATCCGCCGTGCGGTGCGGGCGAAAGAGCGCGAGGAAGTCGCCGCGATCGGGCGCAAGCTGCTCGAAGGCATATCGGACCGCCTGCCCAGCAAGATCGGCAAGAAGGCCGTGCGCGAGGCGGTCAAACGGCTGGGTCTGACCAGCGAGGAAGACCTGCTGGTCGCCATCGGCACGGCCAAGCTGGCTGACCGGCAGGTGATGGAAGCCCTGGTCCCCGGCAGCACCACCGGGATGGAAGATCCCGACCACTGGCCGCGGCAGGAACGCGCGATCTCGATCCGCGGCCTGACCGCCGGGGTCGCCTTCCACCTCGCCGAATGCTGCCACCCGGTGCCGGGCGACCGGATCGTCGGCGTGCGCGTGCTGGGCAAGGGGGTGGAAGTCCACGCGATCAACTGCCTGACGCTCGCCAGCGGCGTCGATGCCGACTGGCTGGACCTGTCGTGGGGCGAACGGACCACCGGCGCCGTCGCCCGCATCCGTATGGTGCTGCACAACCGCCCTGGCACCCTGGCCGAGGCCGCCGGCATCTTCGCCAGCAACCGCGCCAATATCGCCGCGCTGGAAAACTCCAGCCGCGATGAGCTGTTCAGTACCTATGACGTCGATCTCGACGTGACCGACCTGGCCCACCTCACCCGCATCGTCTCGGCCCTGCGCGCCAGCGACGCCGTGGCCGAGGCCGAGCGGCTTTAAACTTCGAGCGTCACGGCAACGGAGTCGCCCTCGCCGATACCCTCGGCCTTGCGGACGCTGGCCTTGACCGGCAGCAGCCAGCCCAGTTCCTTGCTGGGGAACAGCGAAGTGCGGAACTGGCTGTCGCCAATCGTGGCACTGACCTTGAGCGAGCCGAACCCGCCCAGGGTCTTCTCCATCCGCCGCATCAGCGCCGTGCCGGACAAGGCCTCGCCAGCCTCGCCATCGATGGTCAGAAAGTGCCACGAGCCGCCTGAACTGCCGCTCCAGCGCCAGAGCTTGCCGGTGTGAGTGATCCGTTCAATCACTTCACCCGCCGCACCGGCACTGGAATGTTGCACACGTCTGCCCCACCGGCTGGTCGAATGAAGAAGGCATCGCGGCGATTGGCGCGGGCATCGGCATAGCGCGCGAAGCTCTCGCTCTCGGTCGAGAGATATTCGTAGCCCGGCAGCCCGCTGATCTCGCTGCCGATCCGCACCGAGACAATCGCCGTGCGCTCCTCCGGCGTTTCATAGAACCCCAGCGCCCCGGTCCCGCGCGGCAGGCTGGAAAGGTGCTCGATCCCCTCGATCACCCGGCCGACCAGCGCGATATTGCGATCAAGATGGCGCGGGGCATGGCCGATCACGGTGTAGAGCTCGGCCCCGGTGCCGGTGTTGGGCGGCAAATCGCGACCGACGCCGACCATGCCGTAGCAGTGGACTGGCCAGATTTCGCCGGTCTTGCCAAGCCGCCCTCTGGCGTTGAGGTCACCGGAGACCGGCCAGCCTTCAGCAAACCCGGTCGGCCAGCCGTAAGTTTCGCGACGATACTGCGCTTGATCTGCGCTGGCCTTGCTCCGCCGCTTTGACATCGGCGGAACGGCGATGGGCGTAAACACGCCCCCTTCCCCTGACACATTGGTGGCCCATGGCCGGACCCGATGCCCATGAACAATGGGATCGTCAATCAGCTCTTCCCTGATCTCGGCGACGTATTCGCTTTGAGGCACCACCGCCAATCCTGCAGGCAATGGCTTCTTCTCGGTGGCATCACCCCACTGGACCACGTAATTGTCCTGCACCCGATTGATGCTGGTCCCATCCCAGAACTTCGCCGCCGCCAGCTTGCGGATATTGCCGACCCAGCCCTGGCTGAACGGCGCGGGCATCAGCTGGATCACCACGCGGCGTGGCTTGCCCTTGGCGTCCGGGGCCAGGTCCATCACCAGCAGGTCAGAGGAAGCAATCGCCGCCCAATCACCCTTCGCCGCGTTGACGATCTCGGCCGGGGCCAGTGGCGAAGGCTGGGCGCGCCCGGCGGCAATATTGGCGGAAGCCTGAGGCAGCGCCGGCGTAGCGGCAAGCAGGGCGGCGAGCGGGAGCAGGTATTGGCGCATGGCGCAGACTTTGCCAGCAAATCGCCAGCCTGCAAGCGGTCAGTCCGCCGCGTCCTCCAATGCCTCGATATCGGCATCACTCAGCCCGAAGTGATGCCCGACCTCGTGGATCACCACGTGCGCCACCAGGTGCTCCAGCGTCTCGTACCCGCGTGCAATCCATTCGTCCAGGATCGGTGCGCGGAACAGGCGGATGCGGTCGGGCAGGGTGCCGCTCGGCGCGGAATGTTTCTCCCCCACCGGTACGCCTTCATAGAGCCCGGTCAGTTCGAACGGATCCTCGATTCCCAGCAGCGCCAGCGTCTCCGCATCGGCAAATTCCTCGACCTGCAGCACCACGCCCTCAAGGTGCGCGGCAAAGGGCTGAGGCAAGCGGGCCAGGGCCGCATCGGCCAGCGCCTCGATCTCGGCGGCGTCAGGCGCCAGGCCAAAGGTTCGTTCCATAGGCTTAGAGATAGGAACGCACAGCCCTGCCGCCAATGCTTGCACCGTCCGTCCGCCACGGCTAGGGGCAGCGCTCCAGTGCATGCGGAGCGGTGGCCGAGTGGTCGAAGGCGCTCGCCTGGAAAGTGAGTATACGTCAAAAGCGTATCGAGGGTTCGAATCCCTCCCGCTCCGCCACCGACCCCAGCACCGGTCTTCTCAAAGCTTCAGCTCCGCCAATCGGAGACAAGTTGCGACCACACTGACAGCACCAGTGCCAGCCCTTAACGACATGAGCAGACGCGGGCTTCAGACCTCGTGCAGAAGTGCTTTGAAGGTTTCCGCTCGCCCCTATACGAGCAACCGATTGGTTGCTTCATCCGCCTCGGGCTCGGCTTCCGCGCCCCGCGGTTTCGATTAGAGGCAGATCGTCAGGGTTTTGCGCCGTAATGAACTATCGCCATTCCTTTCATGCCGGCAATAGCGCCGATGTCGTGAAGCACAGCCTGCTGATCGCGCTTGTGCGCGCCTTGCAGCACAAGCAGAGCGCGCTGACGCTGATCGACACCCATGCCGGCTGCGGGCTGTACGACCTTGATGGCGCGGATGCCCAACGCACCGGCGAAGCCACGCAGGGCGTGCTGCGGGCCTTGGCCGATCCGAACCCCTTGCTTAACGACTACCGTGCCGCCGTACAGGCGGTGAATGTCGGGGCCGAGCCGCACCTCTATCCCGGCTCGCCCCGGTTTCTGGTGCAGCTTCTGCGCCCCCAGGATTCCCTGATCCTGAATGAAAAGCATCCCGCGGACGTCCATGCCCTGCGCGGCGTGATGCGCGGCACGGCCGCCGCTGTGCATGAGCGCGACGCCTATGAGTTCTGGCTGGCAATGCTGCCGCCCCGCACCCCGCGCGGCGTGGTTGTGGTCGATCCGCCCTACGAGCAGACCGATGAACGCGCGCGTATCACCGCCACCCTTGCCGCGGCGCACCGCAAATGGGCGCATGGCGT
>JAJTFU010000031.1 GCA_021299075.1 Novosphingobium sp.
GGCCATTTCGGGCGTGTACTTGGCAGCGGCCAGCTCTTCCGGTGTCGGCGGGAGCTGCGAAACGATCACGTGGGTCGCCTTGCCAACGCCCAGCGCATCCATCGCCGCCTTGAGCGGGGTGTTGGGCGCCAGGGCCAGGAATTCGGCCACCGGCATCTTGTTGTAGGTCAGGTCGCGGTTGCGGCCGAGCGCGCGGTCCCAGTTCTGGGCGGCCATCTTCTTTTCGAGTTCGAAGATGGTGTTGGCCGTGGCGGCGGGGTCGGCATAGCCGAGTTCGCCGGCGATGAAGGTCAGGTATTCCTTGTACTTGGTGACGATCTCCTGGTTGCGCGGGCTATCGACCAGGTAATAGTCGCGGTCAGGCAGACCGAGCTGGGCCTGGCCGGCATAAAGCGCATTGACCCGGCTGTCCTTGCCATCGGGCGCCACACCCATGCCGACTGGCGAGGGCAGGCCCGGCTGGGTGAACAGCTTGACCAGATCGGTGGTGTTGCGCGCTGCCTTGATCCGGTTCAGCAACGGCTGGGCGGGCTTGAGACCCGCCTGCTCAATCGCGGCGGTATCCATGTAGGCATTGTAGACCGCGGCGATCCGCGCCGCATCGCTGCCGGGGGCATTGTTGGCCTTGGCAATATCCTCGATGATCGCCTTCATGCGGCTTTCCGACAGTTCGGCCAGCTCGATGAACGCGCCGAAGACACTGCGGTCGGCCGGGATCTCGGTCGTATCGAGCCACTTGCCGTTGACGAAGCGGTTGAAATCGTCGCCCGGCTTGACCGAACGGTCCATGTAATCCTGCTGGATGCCCCAGCCCCAGTCGGCGGCGGGCTTGGCGGCCGGAGCGCCGGTTTCGGCAGCGGCGGCAGGCTGGACGGTTTCGGCCAGCGCCGGAGCAGCCTGGCTCAGGGCCAGGGCGCTGGCGGCCAGCATAATCGAAGCGCGAAGGTTCATGTCAGGTCCCCGTAGATTTGTTCTATGGGGCAGGCTGTTAGCTCGCACCGCGCACGCGCGGAACGTGGACCTTATGCTATTTAACGGCTTCGCTTGGCACTTCGTCGAATTGCAGCGCGGCAAGGCGCGCATAGAGCCCGCCAGCGCGGCTGAGTGCATCGTGCTTGCCGGTCTCGACGATCCGGCCGCCATCCATCACCACGATCCGGTCAGCCCCGCGCACGGTGGCCAGACGGTGGGCGATTACCAGTGTGGTGCGGGTGGCCATCAGCCGTTCCAGCGCCTGCTGGACCAGGCGCTCGCTCTCGGCATCGAGCGCGGAAGTGGCCTCATCCAGCAGCAGGATCGGCGCATCGCGCAGCAGTGCGCGGGCGATCGCCATGCGCTGGCGCTGCCCGCCAGACAGGCGCGCGCCGCGCTCGCCCAGGTAGGTATCGAGTCCTTCGGGCAGCTCGCGCAGGAAATCGGCAGCATTGGCATTTTCGGCCGCCTGCCAGATCGCCGCGTCGTTGGCCTCCCAGTTGCCGTAACGCAGGTTGTCGCGCGCCGTGGCGGCGAACAGGATGCCTTCCTGCGGGACCAGCGCCATATTGCGGCGGATCGCCGCGGGATCGACTGCGGTAAGCGGCACGCCATCCAGCTTCACCGCGCCCGCCTGCGGATCGTAGAACCGCTCGGCCAGCTGGAACAGGGTCGACTTGCCGGCACCCGAGGGCCCGACAATCGCGACCGTCTCACCCGGTTCGACCGTCAGCGAGAAATCGGCCAGCGCCGAGACTTCGGGCCGGGTCGGATAGCGGAAGGTAACATTCTCGAACGCCAGCTTGCCGCGCACCGGCCTGGGCAGCTCTAGCGGGCGGGCCGGCATGGCGATGGTCGGCTTTTCATTGAGCAGCTCGTTGAGGCGGCTGGCCGCGCCAGCCCCACGCAGCAGATCGCCATAGACCTCGGTCAGCGCCCCGAAGGCGCCGGCGACCAGGCCGCCGGTCAGGACGAAAGCGGCAATCGTGCCGCCGCTTATCGTGCCCTCGGCCACGCCGATCGCCCCTTGCCACATCAGCATGGTGATCGCGCCGAACACCAGCGTGATGATGATCGCGGTCATTGCCGCGCGCAGCAGGATCCGACGCTTGGCCGTGGTGAAGGTCGATTCCACCGCCTCGGCGAACCGGGCTTCCTCGCGGCTTTCCTGGTTGAAGGCCTGGACGATCCGCATTGCGCCGAGCACTTCGGCCACCATCGCGCCGACATCGGCCACCCGGTCCTGGCTGGTGCGCGAAACATTGCGCAGCCGCCGCCCGAACCAGACGATCGGCAGAACGATCAGCGGGATCGCGATGACCAGCGCCAGCGTTAGCTTGGGGGCCAGGGTGAACAGGTAAGCCACCCCGCCCACCCCCATGATCAGGTTACGCAGGGCGACCGAGACCGTCGTGCCGACCACCTGCTCGATCAGCGCCGTATCCGAGGTCATGCGGCTTGAAATCTCGTTCGGGCTGTTCTCTTCGAAGAACCCAGGCGACATCCGCAGCAGGTTGGCCTGCACTTTTAGCCGGATATCGGCGACCACACGCTCGCCCAGCCACGAGACGAAATAGAACCGCAGCGCCGTGCCGATGGCGAGCACCACCACGATCATCAGCAGGTATTCAAACCAGCGGCCGATATCGTCGGGATTGCCGCCAGCGGCGAAGCCCTTGTCGATGATCAGCTTGAAGCCGGAGGGGATCGCCAGGGTTGCGCCCGCAGTGATCATCAACGCCAGCGCAGCAAGCGCGAGCTTGCCGGGATAGGCCAGCGCCGCATGCCAGATCATCCGCAGCGGTCCGAGCGAGCGGGCCGGCTTGGGTTCAGGGGGTGTGGCGGATTGATCGGATTGGGAGGCCATTGTGGACGCGCCCTAGCACAGGGCGAGGGCCAAGTAAGTGGCAAATCGGCACCGATCCTGCCGGCGGATTGTGCATCCGCGAAGAAAGCAGCGGGCAAATATTGCATTGCACAAAAATGCGAATGACGGCACGGTAGCGACACGTTTGGTCCGGACAACCGGGCCGGAAGGGGACTTTTCTTGCTTTACACCGCTTACGAAATGCAGCGCTCGTGGCTCAATGCCGCCAGCACCTGGGCCTCGGTCGGGGCGGAACTGCTGTCCAATCCGGCGCTGCCGTTTGGCTACAGTGGCTTGGGTCCGGTCATGGCCTCGGCGCTTGAAGTCTTCGCCCATGCCTCTGCCCCCTATGGCAAGCCGGCCTTCGATATCGAGACGGTGACGGTTGATGGCAGGGTCCATCCGGTGACCGAGGCGATCGTGATGCATCGCCCCTTTGGCAACCTGCTGCGCTTTACCCATCCGGGCCTGCCGGCCGATGCCCCGCGTCTGCTGATCGTTGCGCCGATGAGCGGCCACTTCGCCACCCTGCTGCGCGGCACGGTCGCGCAGATGATCGAGCGGTGCGAGGTTTACATTACCGACTGGGCCGACGCGAAGATGGTCCCGCTCGAAGCCGGTCGCTTCGACCTCGATGACTATATCGACTATGTCGTCAGCTACCTTGAGCACATCGGCCCGGGCGCGCACATGCTCGCTGTCTGCCAGCCTTCGGTCCCGGCGCTGGCCGCAACGGCGCTGATGAACGCGCAGAAGCACCCCGCCCGTCCGCTCAGCCTGACGATGATGGGCGGCCCGGTCGACACCCGCGAGGCGCCGACTTCGGTCAACGACATGGCCATGCAGCGCCCGATCGAGTGGTTCCGCCACACGGTGATCGCCACCGTGCCGCTGCAATATCCCGGTGCTGGCCGCCGGGTCTATCCGGGCTTCCTGCAGCTGGCCGGGTTCATGAGCATGAACCTGGGCAACCACATGCTGAGCCATTACCACATGTTCAAGCACCTGGTCGCCGGGGCCGACGAAGACGCCGAGGCGACCAAGGCGTTCTACGACGAATACCGCGCAGTCTGCGACATGGACGCGGACTATTACCTGCAAACGGTCCAGGAAGTGTTCCAACGCCAGTCGCTGGCCAAGGGCGAGTTCATGCATCGCGGCACCCGGATCGACCTGGGCGCGATCCGCGACACGGCGCTGCTGGCGGTCGAGGGTGAGCGCGACGACATTTCCGGCATCGGCCAGACCAAGGCCGCGCTCAAGCTGGCGACGGGCCTGGCGGAAGCCCGCAAGAAGTACCTGCTGGCCCCCGATGTGGGCCATTACGGCATCTTCAACGGCAGCAAGTGGCGCGATCACATCGCCCCGGTGCTGGAAGACTGGATCCAGCGCCATGACAAGGCGCGGCTGAAGGCCGCCGCCTAAGCGGGTGGCTGCTCCGGCGCGGGGCCAAAGATCCGCTTGAGCACCCGCCGGGCCAACAGCAGCAACCAGACGGTCAGGATCAGCAGGCCAAGCGCGACCAGCCCGGCCAGCGCCGGATTGGCAAAAGCGAGGTAAAGCAGGCCGCCGGTCACCAGATCCTCGGTGGTCGAGACCGCGACATTGGTGAAGGGCTCCGGGCTGGTATTGACCACGGCCCGCGCCCCGGCCTTGCCGCCATGCGCCAGCAGCGTCGCCCCGCCGCCCAGCAGGAAGGCGATCGCCTGGGTCGCCGGATCGGCCGGATCGATCACCGCAAGCGCCAGCAGCGCCCCGCCGAGCGGGCGGATCAGCGTGTGGATCGTGTCCCAGGCCGTATCGAGCCAGGCCACCTTGTCGGCAAAGAATTCCAGCAGCGCCGCCGCCCCGGCCGCGCCCATCACCCAGGGATTGGCCAGGACCTGCAGCGATTGCAGGTGCGCCGGCAGCGGCAGGGCGCCGAACTGCATGGCCAGACCCGTGGCCAATACGCAAAGGTAAAGCCGCCAGCCCGACAGCAGGCTGACCGATCCGGCGATCCCCAGAATCTCAAGTATCCCCAGATGCTCGCTCATGGCTGCATCCCTTCCCCAATTCGCGCCCCGTTTTTATGCGGCGAAGATGCGCGGGGATTTTTCGTTTGGCAAGCTTAGCCGGTGCGGTGATCGAGCGCCGGATCAAGCTCCTGGCCAGGATCAAGCTGCACGCCGAAGCTGTTCAGCATCATCGAAACCTGAGTGTACTGACCCACGGTCATGACCAGGTCCATCTTCTGCTTCTGGCTGAGGAACGACAGCGCCGCCCAACTGGCATCGGAAACATGGAAATCGCGGGTCAGGTCATCAGTCGCACGCAGCAGGGCGCGATCGGCCTCGCTCCACGAGGGATCGTCCGGCCCGGCCTTGATCGCCTCGATCTCAGCTTCGGTCAGCCCGGCATCGAGGCCGATCCGGGTGTGCTGGGTAAACTCGTAACCGGAGCCGCAATTGAACCCGGTACGCAGGATCACCAGTTCGCGCTCGCGCTCGGCCAGGCTGTTGCGGCGGGAGAGAATGTAGCCGCCCCAGGCGAGGAACGCCGTCATCGCCTTGGGGGCATGGACCAGCGTGCGGAAGATATTGAGGACCGTCCCTTCGGACTTGGTCACATCCCGCGCGACGCCGGTGAAAACCGCCAGCGCCTCGCGTTGCTCATCGTCGATCTGGTTGAGATCGACCGGCTCGACGCGAGGCGCTGGCAGCCGCATCAGAAGACCTCGAACAGGCCGGCAGCGCCCTGGCCGCCACCGATGCACATGGTCACCACGGCATACTTGGCGCCGCGGCGCTTGCCTTCGATCAGGGCGTGGCCGGTGCAGCGCGCGCCGGTCATGCCGAAGGGGTGACCGATCGAGATCGAGCCCCCGTTGACGTTGAGCAGCTCGTCAGGGATGCCCAGCTTGTCACGGCAGTAGAGCACCTGGACGGCGAAGGCCTCGTTCAGTTCCCACAGGCCGATATCGTCCATCTTCAGGTTGAAGCGCTCGAGCAGCTTGGGGATCGCGAAGACCGGGCCGATGCCCATTTCATCAGGCTCGGTACCGGCAACGGCCATGCCGACATAGCGGCCAAGCGGGGTCAGGCCGCGCTTTTCGGCAACCTTGGCTTCCATCACGACGCAGGCCGACGAACCGTCCGACAGCTGGCTGGCATTGCCGGCGGTGATGCAGTGGCCTTCGCCCATCACTGGCTTGAGGCTGGCGAGCCCTTCGAGCGTGGTGTCGGGACGGTTGCAATCGTCCTTGTTGGCGGTGACTTCCTGATAGGAGACTTCCTTGGTCTCCTTGTTGACCACAGCCATGGTGGCAGTGCAGGCGACGATTTCATCGTCAAACTTGCCGGCAGCCTGAGCCGCGGCGGTCCGCTGCTGCGACTGGAGTGAGTACTCGTCCTGGTATTCGCGGCTGATGTTGTAGCGCTTGGCCACCACTTCGGCCGTGCCGATCATCGGCATGTAGATGTGCGGGTGCATTTCCAGCAGCTCGCGGTCCGGCTCGACGAACATCTTGCCGCTGCCGACCACCTTGGAAATGCTTTCCACACCGCCAGCGACGCAGATGTCCATGTTGTCGACCAGGATCTGCTTGGCCGCCGTGGCAATGGTCATCAGGCCCGAGGAGCACTGGCGATCGATCGTCATGGCCGGGACCGAAACCGGCAGGCCGGCACGCAGCGCAGCGAGGCGCGCGACGTTGCCGCCGGTCGAACCCTGCTGAACGGCCGTGCCCATGATCACATCGTCGATCTCGCCGCCAGAGAGGCCGGCGCGCTCGACCGCAGCCTTGATTGACCAGGCGCCAAGGGTGGCGCCGGTGGTGTTGTTGAACGCGCCGCGCGCCGCCTTGGTCAGCGGGGTGCGGGCAGTGGAAACGATGACTGCGTCACGAGACATGGGAAATTCCTTGTTTAGGTGAGTCCCCGCGAAGGCGGGGACCTCGGTCGTCCAGGCGCGACCATGCCTGAGGTCCCCGCCTCCGCGGGGATTCACATTTCAAATCACACGAAGAACAGCGTGATCCATTCGCAGATCAGGGCGGGCTTGTCCTCGCCTTCGATCTCGATGGTCACTTCGTTGGTCTGCTGCCACTGGCCAGGGCGCTTCTCGACCAGTTCGAGCAGCTTGGTGTGGCTGCGCACGCGCTTGCCGGCGCGAACCGGTGAGAGGAAGCGCGTCTTGTTGCCGCCGTAGTTGACGCCCATCTTGATCCCGTCGACGCGGGCGCCCGAAGTCATGGCGCCGAGCACCGGCAGCAGCGAGAGGGTGAGGAAGCCGTGAGCGATGGTCCCGCCGAACGGGGTCATCTTGGCCTTTTCCTCGTCGATATGGATGAACTGGTGATCGCCAGTGGCATCAGCGAACATGTTGATGCGTTCCTGGGTCACCTCGAACCAGTCCGAAACGCCGATCACTTCGCCAGTCTTGGCTGCGAGCTCCTGCGGGGTCATTGCGCCTCTCCTTAAGCTGGAAAGGCGCCTTCATGGCCCAAGCGAAGGCCTAGCGCAACGCACCTGCGCCTGCCGCTACGGCAAGGCAGGGCAGTGGGCCAGGCAGGCGGTGCGAATCACTCGGCCGGGACGGCAGCGGGACGCATGGCCCAGCGCGGCGGGCGCGCATTGAGCCAACGCTGCGCGGGCTTTTCGACCCCGTGATAGAGCAGGATCGATGCGGCCAGAACCGTGGCCAGGAAACCGGCCAGGCTGGCCCAGCCAAGCTGGAACGTGGCATCGACGAAGGCCAGCTTCCAGACGATCCAGAGCAGGAAGTGCGACAGGTAGGTCGAATAGCTGATCTCGCCCAGATAGGTCAGCGCGCGGCTGCCGCAGACCTGCACGATTTTCCCCTGCCCTAGCGCCAGGGCCAGCAGACCGGTGAAGCAGGCAGCGGAAACGAAGGCGGTTTCCGGCAGGGCGAGTGCCAGCCCCAGGCCAGTGATCAGCAGCGCCGCAGCGCCAGCAACCAGCGCCAGTCCGGACCGGCCGCGCCAGCGCTGCCAGAGCAGGCACAGCACATTGCCCAGCGCAAAGCCTGCCAGGCAGCGCCAAAGCCCCAGCTGCGGGATCGCGTCGCCAAGATTGCGGTGGCCAGTGAGCGAAAACAGCAGGTGGAGCGCCGTCAGCAAGACAGCCGCCAACAGCAAGAGTCCCGGCACCGGCAGCCGGTCCCAGCGCAGCAGGACCAGCAGCGGGAACAGCAGGTAGGCCGCAAATTCGGTGCTGATCGACCAGGCCGGATGGTTCCAGGTCAGCGCATCGGTCAGCCCCCAGTTCTGCATCAGCAAGAGATGCAGCGGCAGCTCGCCCAGCGGATAGCCCGGTGCCGGACGGCCGGTTGCCAGGAGCAGCGCGACAAAGGCGATGAAGGCGGCGAGGATTGCGGCGTGGAGCGGCCAGACACGGGCAAAGCGTCGCCACAAGAACAGCCGGGTCTCGGCCCCGCCTCCCGCGCGCAGCCGGTCGGCATAATTGTACCAGATCACGAAGCCCGACAGCATGAAGAACAGGTCGACCGCCAGGTAACCCTTGGCGAGTGCGACAATGACCTCACCCGGCAGCAGCGCCGTCAGCGAGAGCCGGATATGGTAGAGCACGACCAGCCAGGCGGCGAGTCCGCGGATCCCGGTCAGGGCATCGAGGTGTCCGGTCCTGCCGCTCATGCCGCGGTCACCCGCAGCTGCTGTACGCCGGGCAGGATCGGGCGCGGCGCGGGCGCATCGATCCGGCGGCAATAGGACCACAGCCCGCACTGCAGACCGATGATCATGAACATCACCGGCTGGAAGGCGATGCCGATGAACAGCGCGCCCAGGAAATAGACGATCTGCGACATCTGCAGGGCATTGGCCAAGGGGGCGACCCAGGCCTCATGCGCGGCCTTGCGGTCCTTCCAGCGACGGCGCAGGCGCTCCATCTGCCACACGCCGAGGAGCTGGATCCAGGCCCACAGCAGGAAACCAGGATAGCCCTGCTCGCCCAGCATCTCGAAATAGGCCGAGTGATAGGCACGGCCTTCCTCGACATGGTACTCGGTCTTCAGGGTGACGTTGTTGTCGGTCCCCACGGCCTTGACCGTGGGCACGAGCAGGCGATTGCCGCGATAGGCGTCGAAACCGCCGCCGAAGGGATGATCCTTCACATAGTCGAGCGTCCACATCCACACCGCCACCCGGGTCGAGGCCGACTGGTCGGACTGGTGGTTCTCGATCGTGCTCATCCGCTTGGTATAGCTTTCGGGCAGGAACGGGATCGCTGCCACCGCCACCAGGCCGGCCATGCCCAGGTAGAGAAAGCGCCGCTTGACCGAACGCAGCGACAACACCGCCAGCAGCGCGATGCACAGCAGGCCAGTGCGGGTCTGTGTGCCGACCGGGATCAGCAAGGCGGCAAAGGTCAATGCGGCGGCGAACAGGGTTACCAACTTGCCGCGCGGGAAAATTGTCGTGAAGCGCGCCACCCACCAGATCAGCGGGACAATCGCAATGGCGATGGTCGACAGCGTCGATCCCTCATAGATCCCGGCATTATCGGGCACGAAGGTCTGGAGCTGGCCATAACCGCCGCCGCCCGCCGCGGTCTTGATCCCGCCAGTGATTAGGATCGCACCGACGGTCAGGACCATCACCGTCACCACCGCCTCGAACCGTAGCCGGGTCCGCAGCGTCAGCGGCAGGAAGATTGCAAAGAGCAGCGCCTTCCAGACCCATGACCACTTCTCGGTCGCCTCGACCGGGAATTCGGCAATCGTCGTGGTGATCCCGCAATAGGTCAGCAGCAGCACGATCAGCGCCTGGCGCATTGTGAAGCGCATGTCCCTCTTGTCATCGAGCACCAGCCAGCCGCCAAAGGCCAGGACGAAGGCAATCAGCGAGATCGGCAGCGCGGCAAGCAGCGACCAGCTGATCTTCTGCGGGGTCAGGATATCAATGTAGAGATAGGCCAGCACCCACACGAAGGGGCGGCGAAAACCCAGCGCCAGGAAGGCGAGGGTGAAGCCGGTGATGGCGAGATCAAGCACGGATCCGCAGCCCCGGTTTGGCCGGCTCCGGCTCGGCCGCAGCGGCTGCGTCCGGCTCTGGCGCAGCCGGGTCCTCGTCCAGATCCGCCCGCCACAACAGGTGCCAGATCGCCAGGATCAGCAGACCGTGAGACAGGGCCAGGGCAAAGTAGTCGACCATCGTGCTCAAGCGCTTAGCAGCGCCGAGTTGACGCCGCGTTAAGCCTTCTCGTCCTAGAAGACCGGGCCATGACCCGCGTACTTCATGTCCTTGACCATTCGCTGCCGCTGCATAGCGGCTACACTTTTCGTACCCGCGCGATCCTGACCGCGCAGGCCGCGATGGGGCTTGAGGTGCGCGGTATCACTGGCCTGCGCCACGTGGCTGAAGGTCCTGATTGTGAAGAAGCCGAAGGACTGACCTTCCATCGCAGCCGCGGCGCCGCAAGCGGCCCGCCGGGCCTGCGCGAATGGCGCGAGATCAATCTGCTGGCCGATGCCATCGTCGCGCTGGCAGCGGACTGGCGGCCCGACCTGCTTCACGCTCACAGCCCGGCGCTGTGCGGCAAGGCGGCACTCATTGCCGGGCAAAAGCTGGGCATCCCGGTCGTTTACGAAGTGCGCGCCTTCTGGGAAGACGCCGCCGTTTCCAATGGCACCGGAACCGAGGGCAATCTCAAGTACCGCCTGACCCGCGCACTCGAAAACCATGTGGTGAACGGCGCCGAACAGGTGGTGACGATCTGCCAGGGATTGAAGGACGATCTGGTGCAACGCGGCGTGCCCGCGGCCAAGATCACGATCAGCCCCAACGGCGTCGACCTGTCGCTGTTTGGCGAAGCGGCGGCGAGCGAGCCTGAACTCGCGCGTCAGCTTGGCCTGGGAGACGGTCCGGTGATCGGCTTCATCGGCACCTTCTATGACTATGAAGGCCTTGATGACCTGATTGCGGCGCTGCCGCTGTTGCGTGAGCAGGTGGCCGGCGCGCAATTGCTGCTGGTCGGCGGCGGGCCGATGGAGCAGGCCCTGCGCCATCAGGCCCAGGCCTCGCCGGCCGCCGCAGCGATCCATTTTGTCGGGCGGGTCCCGCACAATACCGTTGAACGCTATTACGCCCTGGTCGATCTGCTGGCCTTTCCCCGCAAGCGCAGCCGCCTGACCGATCTGGTCACACCGATGAAGCCGCTGGAAGCCATGGCTCAGGGCCGGCTGGTGGCGGCTTCGGACGTTGGCGGACACCGCGAACTGATCACCGATGGCGTAACCGGCACGCTCTTCGCGCCCGATGATCCGGCGGTCAGCGCAGCGGCCCTGGCCGGCCTGCTCAAGGATCGCGCCAGCTGGGACGCGCGCCGCGCCGCCGGGCGGGCCCATGTCGCAGCCCGGCATGACTGGTCGGCGAATATTCTTCGTTATCAGGATGTTTACCAAGCCGCGCTAACTGCTGCTGCAATCTACCGAATTCCGGCTGCCGCCTGAGGCCTGCCGGTTAAGGTTTGGGGCGCAACAGTACGGGAATACGGGTCGTGGCCAATACCAATCGCAAGCCGGCCAAGGGCAAACCTATCTCCAGCCATCCGCTGTTTCCGGCGGTCGTGGCCTTGTGGTTTGGCGCCTTGTTTGGCTTGGGCAGCCTGGCGATCCGGCCGACGCTGATCGAAGATGTTGTCCTGAAAATCGGTCTTGACCTGATCGTGCCGGCGGCAGCTCCGCCGCTGGGCGTCACCGCCCGGATTCTGATCGCGCTGATCATGGCCTCGCTGGGCGCCGCGCTCGGAGCCATGCTGACGCTGCGCATCAACCGCCCGAAGACCGTTGCGCGTGAACGCAAGCGCAGCGCCGCCAATCCCGGTGCCGCAGCCGAAGCCGAAGCCGCCATGTGGAACAAGCGTGACGTCTTCACCGATGGTCCGGCCCGGCGACCGATCTCGGCCTATGAGGAACTGGGCGAAACAATGGACAGCCAGAACCTTCTGGTCGGCCGCCGCCGCGCGCTGGCAGTCGAGCATGAAGATCAGCAGTTCCAGCCGCACGAAATCGCCCCGCTGCCCGGCGGCGAGCCGCAGATCTTTGATATCGCCGCATCCCGGCTTGCCCCGGTGAGCCTGAACGATTCCCCCAATCCGGAGCTGACCCAGCTTGACCTTGGCGCCTTCCCGGCACCCGGGTCGGTGGAACCGGCCGCACCGATGCCGCTTCCTTCGCCGATGATCGAACGCGAAGTGCCGGTCGTAGCCGAGGCTCCGCGCATATTCGACGTGGTCGCCGAAGACGGCCATGTCCCGGTCGATTTCGTGCGAGCAGCGGGTTTTCGCACCTCGGTATTCGAAACCGAGCCCGCCCAACCGCTTTTCGCCGATCGCCCCGAGACCCCTGCTGCGGCACCGATCGATCCGCAGCCAGTCAGCGCCGAAGCACCCGCTCCGCTGCCGGTAGCTGAGCCGCTGCCCAGCCCCGCCGGTCTCGAAATGACCGATCTGGCCAAGCGGCTGCAGGAATCGATGGCCCGCCGCCGCGCGGCCAAGGCCCAGCCGGCCGAAATGCCGCAGGCTGCGCCGGTCGCGGCGGAAGCTGCTCCGGCCGCGCCGGTTGCCGCTGAACCCGCCTTTGTCCCGCCGCCGCCGATCTTTGAGATCGCCGCGCCCGATCCGGTCACCGCTCCGGTAATTCCGCCCGCGCCGATCCCGATGCCGGCCGCGCTGCGCCCGGTATCCTTCGACCACCATGACGATAATCATGCCGATCTCGTAGGGCTGATGCCGCGCCACTTGTCGATGCCAGTCCCCGCTCCGGTGGCGCCGGCGGTGATCGAATTCGCTGCGGTCGAACCGCCAGTCGAGCCCGAGGTGGAAGTCGAAGCTGAAATTGAAGCCGTTCCTGAGGAAGCCTTTGCCTCGCTGCTCAGCATCGAGATGCCGCGTCAGGAATTCGTCCGGATCGACGAGCCCGAGGAGCCGGTCGCGAATATCGAGCCGGTGGTAATCTTCCCCGGCCAGATAGCGGCTGCGCCCGTCACTCCCTTGCGGCCCTTCGATGGACCGGCAGCGGCCATGCATGGCGCTCCGGTGGCTGCGGCCCAGGCGGTCCCCGCGGTCGACCCGGCCGAGGCCGAGCGCGCCCTGCGCCTGGCGCTAGCCAACCTGCAGCGGATCAGCGGCGCGGCCTGAGCCGGCTGCCGGTCTGCACCTGCAATCCTATTCACAGCAACGCTTGGGCGCACCCAAGCGTTTCTTGCCTTGTTCGCAGTTGCAAAAACAGCTTCCTGTCGTCATGGGAAATTCTTGCGCAATTTTCACTGCCTCGTGCGGTGGGGAAGCTTGCGCTTAATTGCCGGATTTCCGCCATTTCCGCCATTCCCGGCGCGAATCGCGGGTTTCCGGGTGACGACAGGATGGGTTTTCGATGGGTTATCCGGCGCCGCAAGGCCTCTACGATCCGCGCAATGAGCATGACGCCTGCGGGGTGGGCTTTGTCGCCCATATCAAGGGTGCCAAAAGCCATGCGATCGTGACCCAGGCGCTCGAGATTCTCAAGAACCTCGACCATCGCGGTGCCGTTGGCGCCGATCCGCTGCTGGGCGACGGCGCCGGGATTCTGATTCAGACGCCCGACACGCTGTTCCGCAAGTGGGCTGACCGCGAGGGGCTGAAGCTGCCCGCCGCCGGTGACTATGCCGTGGCGATGTGCTTCCTGCCGCAGGACCAGGCCAGCCGCGATTTCATCGTCGGCACGTTTGAAAAGTTCATCGCCAAGGAAGGCCAGCGCCTGATCGGCTGGCGCGACGTGCCGGTGACCACCGAAGGTCTGGGCAAGACCGTGCGCGAGCAGATGCCGGTGATCCGCCAGTGCTTCGTCGCGCGCGGTGACAACTGCCCCGATCAGGACGCTTTCGAGCGCAAGATCCTGGCGATCCGCAAGCAGACCCAGAACCCGCTGGCGGCCCTGGCCGAGAAGCACGGGATGCCGGGGATCGCCGATCTCTACATACCCAGCTTCTCCAGCCGCACCGTGGTCTACAAGGGCCTGCTGCTGGCCACGCAGGTTGGCAGCTTCTACGACGATCTGCGCGATCCGGACTGCGTTTCGGCGCTGGGCCTTGTCCACCAGCGGTTCAGCACCAACACCTTCCCGAGCTGGAAGCTGGCGCATCCCTATCGCTTCATCGCCCACAACGGCGAAATCAACACCGTGCGCGGCAACGTC
>JAJTFU010000208.1 GCA_021299075.1 Novosphingobium sp.
CGCCGATCATCCAGATCTCGCGCAGCCAGATGGCCGAACTCGACATCTCGCGCGTGCCGCGCCAGCCGGGTCCGCCGGCTGCCCCGCCGAAGGGTACCTACGGGCCGGTCGATATGGGCGTGCCCGGAGATAGCAGGCGCGTTGGCTCTGCCCCCAATGGCCAGCCGATGTATGCCGCCGCCTGGTACCGCGAACCCTATGACAGCGAGCTATCGGGCTATCTCTCCACCGCCGATGGCCCCGGCTGGGCGCTGATCGCCTGCCGCACTGCGCCCGATTACCGGGTGGAGGATTGCGTGGGCCTGGGTGAATATCCGCAAGGCTCGCGGATCGAGCGTGCGGTGCTGGCCGCCGCCTGGCAGTTCAAGGTCCGCCCGCCGCGTGTTGGCGGCGTCTCCAAGATCGGTGAGTGGGTGCGGATTCGGATTGAGTATGGCCTCAGGCGGCCTGATCGGTAGCGTCCATCTCATAGGCGGTGTGGAGCACGCGGACGGCCAGTTCGGTCTCGTCCTCGTCGATCAGGACCGAAACCTTGATCTCGCTGGTGCTGATCGCCTGGATGTTGATCCCGCGATCGGCCAGCGCGCGGAACATCGTGGCGGCAACCCCGGCGTGGCTCTTCATGCCGACGCCGACGACGCTGATCTTGGCAACCTTGCCGTCAGTGATGATGCGGTTGAAGCCAATCGCTTCCTTCTGCGCTCCCAGCAGCGTCTGCGCGCGCAGCAGGTCGGCGCTGGGCACGGTGAAGGTCACGTCGGTCTCACCTTTGTCGCGACCGACGTTCTGGATGATCATGTCGACATTGATGTTGGCCTGGGCCAGCGGGCCGAAGATGGTCGCCACGGCGCCTGGGCGGTCGGGCACGCGGGTCAGGATGACCTTGGCTTCGTTCTTGTCGGCGGCGATGCCGGTGATCAGCTGGCGTTCCATATCCAGGCCTTCCAGTTCTTCGTCGGACACGATCATCGTGCCGGGGATTTCATCAGCGGGGGTGGCGTCATCGTCGATAAAGCTCGACAGCACCTGGACCCGCACGCCCTCCTTCATGGCGAGGCTGACCGAGCGGGTCTGGAGGACCTTCGAGCCGACCGAAGCCAGTTCGAGCATTTCCTCGTAAGTCACGTATTTGAGCTTGCGCGCCTTGGCGACGATCCGCGGGTCGGTGGTATAGACCCCGTCGACATCGGTGTAGATGTCGCAGCGGTCGGCGCCGATGGCAGCCGCAACGGCCACGGCCGAGGTGTCCGAACCGCCGCGGCCCAGGGTGGTGATGCGGTTGTCGTCGCTCAGGCCCTGGAAACCGGGGATCACGGCGATCTCGCCAGCGGCCATCGAGGCAAGCAGGGCCTCGCTATCAATCTCGCCAATGCGGGCCTTGGCGTGGGCATCGTCGGTACGGATCGGCAATTGCCAGCCGAGCCACGAACGCGCCTTGCAGCCCAGCGCCTGAAGCGTCAGCGCGAGGAGGCCCGAAGTGACTTGTTCGCCGCTGGCCACGACCACGTCATATTCGGCCGGGTCATACAGCGGGTTCGCCTCGCGGCAGAAGTTGACCAGCCGGTCGGTTTCGCCCGCCATGGCCGAGACGACTACGGCGACTTCGTGCCCGGCCGCCTGCTGGCGGCGGACGATGTTGGCCACCCGGCGGATCCGTTCCGATCCGGCCATCGAGGTGCCACCGAATTTCATCACGATGCGGGCCACGCCAGACGCACCTTTCCGCAATATTCTTGCCCGCACGACCCCTCGCCGTGCGGCGCGCGCCCTGTTAGGGAGGGTCCATGAGCAATGCAACCATGAGCGCGACGATCCGGCCCGAGGAAGCCGCCCATTTTGGCAAGCTGGCGGCCGAATGGTGGGACCCGAAGGGTTCCTCGGCCATGCTGCACAAGCTGAATCCGGTGCGATTGGGCTTTATCCGGGCGGCGATCGACGCGCACTGGGGCACCGATTCGCGCGGGGTTCGGCCGCTCTTGGGCAAGCGTGCGCTCGATGTCGGTTGCGGCGCTGGCTTGCTGTGCGAGCCACTGGCCCGGCTGGGCGCGGCGGTAACCGGAGTTGATGCGGCTGAAGAAAACATTGCCGCGGCCAGCGCCCATGCGGCGGGCGGCGGACTGGCGATCGACTATCGCTGCGGCGATGTCGGCGCGCTGGGCCTAGCGGGATTTGATCTGGTCACCTCGATGGAGGTGATCGAGCACGTCGCCGACAAGGCGGCTTTTGTGGCGGCGCTGGCGGCGGCGCTGGCTCCGGGCCCTGCTGCTGGTCGAAGGCGCCGAGCGGCTCGGCATGGTCCCACGCGGCACGCATCACTGGGACGATTTCGTGACGCCGGACGAACTGCGCGAATTGCTGTCAGCCGCAGGTCTGGTGATGGGCGAACCGCAAGGGATTGCCTGGAGCCCGACCAAGGGCCTGCACCTCTCCTCGGACCTGGCGTTGAACTACATTTGCGGGGTTACCGCGGGATCCTGAGCGGGCGCGGCTGGCGCTTCCGGGGGCGGCGGAACGGCCTGGCCAACCCGCACCCGCGGACCTTCGGCGAGGCAGGCCGGCAGCCGGCTATCAAGGTCGAACGGCCGCTTGCGCAAGCTCGCGATCTCCGCCTCGCGCACGGCCAGGTAATAGTCGCGCTCGGCGGCATAGGGGTTGGTGCACTCGCTCTTCAGCCGGCGCAGGAAGTCATCGAGCTCGACCCGGTCGTCGAGCGAGCGGGCCACACCCGTGCCCACGGCATAGGCTGGCGAACTGAACGGCTTGCCCGCCACGCCCGGGACCAGCGAGAGGTCGAGCACGCGCCCGACCAGGTCGCGCGCCGAAGTCGGGCCGATCAGCGGCAGGTACATGTAGGGACCCGCGCCGATGCCATAGAAGCCCAGCGTGTTGGCAAAGCCATTGCGTTCGTAGCGCAGATTGAACGGCTTGCGCCTGGCCACGTCGACCAGCCCGACCACCCCGATGGTCGAATTGATCCCGAACCGCCCCAGCGCCCGGAACGCCTTGCCGATCTTGAACTGAAGCAGTGCGTTGGCAAAGTTGATCGGCTCGCTGAGGTTATTGAGCGCGTTGTGGATCCCCTGGCGCACCGGCTTGGGCGCAGCCTTGGCATAGCCCATGGCGATGGGCGCAACGACGGCATCATCGACCGCCTGGACCGCCTGGAAGCTGACCTCGTTGACGGCGGCCGCCGGATCGCCCGGAGGGGCACCGCGACCGGTAACGACGATCGTTTGGGGATCGGGCTGCGCCGGCTTGTCCGGGGCTGACGACGCTGGCGCCGGGACGGGCGGCTGCGGAGCGGCCTCGGTCGGCGGGGCGGGCGGCGTCTCGGCCTGCGGGTTGGCGGCCGCCAGCGCTGCGGCCAGGGAGATCTGCAGGATGGGTCCGGCGCCTTCTTACTTGGGGGTCATCGCGAAGAGTGCCCAGGCGAGCACGGTACCGATGATGAACAGCGGCCATGACCAGTAGATCATGTGCTGATCAAAATGCAGCCGCTCAATCACCAGCCAGCCACCACGCGAACCCTGGCGACCGATCATGCTGCTAACCACCCATGACAGCAATGCACCGGGCACCAATGCCTTGAAGAAATCCATAAGCCGACCTTTCGGGGACGCCGGGTTCCTACAAAAGACCCTAACATCCCCGAAGGTCAAGCCTGTGAAGCTGGGGCAGCTATGCCGGGGACGCCCGGCGCCGATCAGTCGTTCTTCGCTTCCTTGACCGATTCATTATGCAGGTCGGCTTCTGCCTCGGCCCGTTCCTGCTCGACGCTGGCGGCAGCGGTGCTTGCAGCATTGGCGGCCTTGTCGCCCAGTTCGTCGGTTGCTTCGGCGGCCTTGTCGACGCCCGTCGCAACGTCATTGGCCGCAGACTCGGCAGTGTTCGAAGCGGCGTCCTGAGTTTTCTCGGAACAGGCAGCGAGGCCAAGTGCGGCGGCAGCAGCGGCAGAAATCAGAGCAATCTTGCGCATAGGAGGTCCTCTGTTTGGGCCCGAAGGCGATACCCGGGACCCTGCTCGCGCCCTACTGGCTAGCTGCCGGCGAGGGTTGACCAGCTTCCCGGACCCGGTTCAAGCGGGCCTCGGCGCAAAATGTTCCCGACCGTCCGGGCGCGGTCCTCCCACGTCCCGGTTACGGGCAGCCAGCGGACCCCTGCGTGGATCAGGTGTTCCTGCGCCAGATCGGCAAACCGCCGCCGTTCTTCCGGGGTCCCGAAAAAGCGTGTGCCATCGGCCACCCATGGCACATCGGCGGCGAAATGCAGGTAGAGGTCGGCCTTGGGATAGGCCAGCAGTGCGGCAGGAACCTCGCTAAACAGCATCTCGGCCCAGGCGGCGGTCATCAACTGGTCGGTATCGAGGATCAGCAGCGGTGGCTGCGCCGCCAGCGCGGCGCTGGTGGCTTCGGCCTGGCCAGCGGCGATCGCCAGCAGATCCTCCATGGTGAAGTCGGTGCCGTGCCGCTCGGCATAGGTCCGTCCATATTCGGGGACCCAGGGTATCCCGAGCTCGCGCGACAGCCGTTCGGCCAACACCGATTTGCCGGTGCTCTCGGCACCGTGGAAGCAGACGGTGAAGGTCACGCCGGCAGGGCGCTCTGCTGGCGGCGATAGACCGTCATCCACTCCCGCAGACCGAACAGGCTCATCACCAGCATTCCGCTGTAAAGTCCGGCAGTGGGATAGAGCCCGCGATCGATGTAGAGCAGCACAGCGGCCACATCGATGGCGATCCACAGTATCCAGTTCTCGATCCGGCGATAGCCGAGCAGGATCTGCGCCGCCACGCTCGCTCCGGCAATCGCGCTGTCGGCAAAGGGCATCGCGGCATTGGTGTACTTGTGCATCAGCCAGCCCAGATTGAGGCTTAGCGCGGCGGTGACCGTGAGCCAGACGACGCGGCTGCGCCAGTCGAGCCAGCGTACGGCGACGCGGCTGTCATCCTCATGGTCGCCAAGCGACCGCCGCCAGACCATCCAGCCCCAGATATTGGCGACGATGAAGAACACCTGCAGGCCGCTTTCGGCATAGAGCCGACTCTCGAAGAAGATGAAGACGTAAAGCGAGACCGAAGCAATCGCGAAGGCGAAGTTCCACTGCGAGCGGAAGATCAGCAGCGCGATGTTAATCACGCCCAGCCCGGCCGCCAGCCATTCCAGCGTCTTGAGCGTTTCAGGCGAGAGGATCATCCGAGCGCCGCCGCCCACTCGGCTTCCTTGAAACCGACCAGGATGCCGCCGGGATGCTCGACGATCGGGCGCTTGATGCAGCTCGAGTTGGCTACCATCAGCGCCACCGCCTTGGCCTGATCCAGATCGGCCTTGTCCGCCTCGGGCAGCTTCTTGAAGGTCGTGCCGGCGCGATTGAGCACTTTGTCCCAGCCCGCCGCATCGCACCAAGCCGCCAGCTTCGACGCATC
>JAJTFU010000032.1 GCA_021299075.1 Novosphingobium sp.
TTTCGAATCCAACCAGTTCGCCGGTCGCAAGGTCGATCTGCTTTTCGTAGTACGGCTCGAACTCCCCGGCCGCGATGCCGCGCCGCATTCCGGCTTCGAGTTCGCTGCGAAAGCGCAGCTCGCTCTCCATCGCCGGCGCAAACCAGGCAATCCGGTTGCGGCCCTGGCGCTTGGCATGGAACATGGCAATGTCTGCCTTGTGCAGCAGGGTCTGGGCTTCGTCGTCCGGCGCCGCGTCGCTGCGCGACAGGCCAACCGAGACAGTGGCCTCGATCTCCATCCCGTTCCATTCGACCACCTGGCTCAGTCGATCGATCAGTTCGGCGCAGAGCTGATCGACCTGGTCGGGCCGCCGCGGATCGAACGGAATGATGCAGGCGAATTCATCGCCGCCCATCCGCGCCAGCAGAGCGCCTTCGGGCAACAGGCCGCGGAGCCGCTCAGCCGCAGCCCGCAGGATCGCATCGCCGGCCTGGTGGCTGTGCAGGTCGTTGACGTGCTTGAAGTTGTCGAGATCGAGCAGGGCAAAGGCCAGGGCGCGTCGATCGGCTTTGACTGTCGCCATCAAAGTATCTGCCGCGGCATTGATGCCGCGCCGGTTGAGGCACCCGGTCAGGGGATCGGTCTCGGCCAGTTCAAGCGCCTCGGCGGCAACCCGGCGGGAGGCGACGACTTCGCGGGCCAGCTCGCGAAAACGTCGCCAGCCAAGCAGAATCAAGGCGATGTTGAGCAGCATCGCGCTGGCTAGGATCTGGTCCGGGCCATCACCATCGCCAAAAATTGCGCGCAGAACTTTCGGCAAAACCTGTCCGCCGGTGCCGACGAACATGATCACGGCGGCCACAGCGATGCCATGCGTGACAAAGTCCCGCTTTTTCTCCTGCCGTGCTGGTGGCAATGCCGCCATGGGTCACCTTGCAGCCAAAGTTAGCCGCAATGGTCCCAGATCTTGCTGAAGTTTGAGTTAAAGGCCCGATTGCTACTTCTTCAGGCCGATTTCGCGCAGGCGCTGCTGCAGGAATTCATCGGCGGTGATGGGCTCTGGGTAACGATCCGGATTTTCGGCCGACACGCACTGCGGCAGCGTCTTGATCGGAAAATCGCTGCGCAGGTGCAGGAAGAACGGCATCGAATAGCGGCTGAACTTCGCCCGTTCCGGATTGGGGTTGCGGACGCGGTGGATAGTGGAGGGCAGATAATGGTTGGTCAGCCGTTCCAGCATGTCGCCGACGTTGATCACCATCGCGCCTTCAGGCGGTGAGGCGCTGATCCATTCCTTGCCCTGGTAAAGCAGCTCCAGCCCGGCTTCCTCGGCGCCGAGCAGCAGGGTGATCAGGTTGATATCACCATGCGCCCCGGCGCGGATTGCTTCGCCTTCCAGGTTAGGGATCGGCGGATAGTGCAGCAGGCGCATCACCGAGTTGCCATCCTCGATCCCCTGATCGAACCAATGCTCATCAAGCCCCAGGTAAAGGGCAATTGCAGAGAGGATTGTGGCGCCGGTCTCATCGAACTGGCGGTAGAGTTCGGTGAAGACCTCCTGGAAGCCTTCCGGTCGCGCCGGCCAGACGTTTGGCGGCATCGAAGCATCGGCCAAAGGGCTGCCTTCGGGCAAGTCGCGACCGACGTGCCAGAATTCCTTCAGGTCGTGGTGCTTGGCATCCTTGGCGATTTCGACCCCGAACGGAGTATAGCCACGGGCGCCCGCAATCGCCGGGTTGTGGTAGCTGCGCTTCTCTTCCTCGGGTAGCGCGAAGAACTCTTCCGACAGCTTCCATGCCCGGTCGATCAGGCCGCGGTCGATGGCGAAATCCTTGACCATGGCAAAGCCGAAAGTGCGGAAGCTTTCCCCGATTGCCTGGGCAAATTCCGCCTTGGGCATGGTCAGCGAGAGAACGGGGAGGGAAGTCAGGGACATGGAGTGGACGCTTTCAAGATTCTAAGGCAATGGGCCGGGCCATAAACCCTTTCGCGAGTTCTGGCATGACCAAAATCAAATCCTACTGGCTGATGAAATCGGAACCCGACGTCTATAGCTGGGATGACCTGGTGGCCGAAGGCGAGGGCACCTGGGACGGCGTGCGCAACTATACCGCGCGGCTTAACCTGCGGGCGATGGCAGTGGGTGACGAGGTGTTCTTCTATCACTCCAACATCGGGCTGGAGATTGTTGGAATTGCGGTGATTTCGCAGGAGGGTTTCGAGGATCCGACCGACGAGACCGGGCGCTGGACCTCGGTCAAGGTCAAGCCGGTGCGGAAGCTCAAGCGGCCGGTGACGCTGAAGGAAATCAAGGCTGATCCGGCGCTGGTAGAAATGGAGCTGCTGACGAAGTTCCGGCTCTCAGTCAGCAAGGTGACCGAGGCCGAGTGGCAGCACGTGCTGGGGCTGGCAGCCGCTTAGCCGCTGCGGCGATTTTCCTACAGACCCGGCAACTGGTATGCTGGTTGTCGCTCTTTCAAATTGTTGAGAAGACCCTCCGGGCACTGCTTCGTTTGGCGTAGCCAAGCAGCACAGGTCAGACGGCTTTTTTCCTTTTCCCAACATTGCAAACCGCCGGAAATGGGACTGAAACCACGCAAATCTGCGCAATTCACCCTGTTGGAAGAAGCGGACCCAGTGTCAACTGTGTCAACCGCAGCGTAAGGCTGCCGCTACTTCCCGGCCTTTGCTCGCAGTCCCGAAACGCTCGCCCCACCGGCGCTGAGCTGCTCGATGTCGATGACCAGGTGCAGGAGGCGCAGGCCCTTGCGGTTTTTCGCTTCAGCCAGCGCGGCGTCGAACTCGGCATTGGTCTCGACCCGCTCGGCCCAGCCGCCATAGGCGCGGGCAAGGGCGGCGAAGTCCGGGTTGTGGAGCGTCGTGCCGGACACCCGCTCCGGAAACTCGCGCTCCTGGTGCATCCGGATCGTGCCGTAGGCGCCGTTGTCGACCAGCACGACCAGCAGGTCGCAGCCAAATTGCACGGCGGTGGCCAGTTCCTGCCCATTCATCAGGAAATCGCCATCGCCCGCCAGGGCGACAACGGTCCGCTCCGGGTGTCGCTTGGCGGCGGCGACGGCAGCGGGGACGCCATAGCCCATAGCTCCGGCGGTCGGGGCGAGCTGGGTCGGGAAGCCATTGTAATGCCAGTAGCGGTGCCACCAGCCGGAGAAGTTGCCGGCGCCGTTACAGATGATCGCATCGTCCGGCAGCGTGCGGCGCATCGCCGCGACGACCTGGCCCATGTCGAGCTTGTGGCCGTTGGGCTGGGGCGTCGACCAGTCGAGCCATTGCTGGTGCGCCTCTGGCCCGGCGTCGAAGGGGACGATGTCATCGTCCCAGAGGTCGGCGGCCTCCGCGAACTCGGCCATGTCGGCGCAGATTGCCAGATCGGCGCGATAGACCCGGCCTAGTTCCGCCGGGTCGGGGTGGATGTGGATCAGGGTCTGGCCGGGATGTTCCGGCGTAACCAGCGTGTAACTGTCCGTCGTCGCTTCACCGAGGCGCGCCCCGACCACCAGCACCAAGTCCGCGTGCTTGATCCGCTCGACCAGTTTGGGGCTCGGGCCATAACCCAGGTTGCCGGCCCAGGCCTTGCTTGAATTGGGCACGGCGTCCTGACGCCGGAAGGCTCCGGCCACCGGCAAGCCAATCCGCTCGGCAAAGCTGGTGAAATGTTCGCGCGCCTTGGAATGCCAGCCGGCCCCGCCAACAATCGCGACCGGGGCGCAGGCATCTTCCAGCATTCGCATCAGCGTGCCCATGGCATCGGCGCAGACGGCCTGGGCAGGGCGGGCGATTGCCGGACGCGGGACAAGGCCGGAGACCTCTTCCAGCAGCATGTCTTCGGGCAGAGCAATCACCACCGGGCCGGGGCGGCCAGCCAGAGCGGTGGCCCAGGCGCGGGCGATGTACTCGGGAATCCGGCGGGGATCGTCGATCCGCAGCACCAGCTTGGCCAGCGGCGCGAACATCGTGCCGAAATCGACCTCCTGGAAGCCCTCGCGGTCCTTCATCCCGCGATCGACGTCGCCGATGAACAGCAGCATCGGCTGCGAATCCTGGAAGGCCACATGGGCGCCGATGCTGGCATTGGTTGCACCGGGACCGCGGGTGACGAAGCAGACGCCCGGCTTGCCGGTCATCGTGCCGTCGGCGCAGGCCATGAAGGCGGCACCGCCTTCCTGGCGGCAGATCACGGTTTCGATCTGCGGCGTGTCATGCAGGGCGTCAAGAACGGCGAGGAAGCTCTCGCCGGGAACGGTGAAAATCCGGTCGCAGCCTTGTTCGATCAGGCAATCAACAAGCAAGCGGCCGCCGGTAACGCTGGTCTGTTCAGTCATTGCGGCGTCTTAGCGGCGCGCGGCAAAGGCGGCAACGCGGGGCGACCATTTATGACCATCAGGGTTACTGTCCCGCATTGGGATGGTGGAAATTCGGTAAGGTTACCGGGCTGGTTCGATGGTGAACCAAGTCTTAAGCCTCTAGGTATGAGACGCGCACTGGTTGTCACCGATGAGACTGCTCGCCATCCGTTCCTGGCGAGCCTGCCCCCGCATATCCGCCGTGGGATCGAACCGATCCAGCGGACGGTGCAGAAACACGTCTCGCTGCAGGACGTGAGGGAATTCCTGATGGCCTATTGCGCCTGCTTCGTTGCGGTCAGCGCCTTTCTTATCTGATCGCAGCAGCCTCTTCTGCCGCGACCAGCTTGCGGCCGAGCCAGGCTGAAATCAGGCACATCGCGGCGCCCAGCAGCAGCTGATCGACCATTGGGATGCCGGCCGCGCTCATTGCCAGCGCGATAACTGAACCGAGCACCATCGCCCCCGAATTGACGATGTTGTTGGCTGCAATGGTGCGGGCCGTTTCAGACTTGTCCACAAATGTGGTCAGGAAAGCATAGAGCGGCACGACGAACATCCCGCCGGCGACCGAAATGCCGAGCAGGCTGAGCAGCAAGGGGATCGCCAGCGGTTCGTTGAGGAAGGCGGCGGTATCGAACAATCCGTCCTGCGGATGGGCGTACCACGTGTGGCAGACCCACCAGAAAGCGACCACGAACAAGCCCATCACCACCACCGAACTCGGCGAATAGCGCGCGGACACAGTGCCTTTAAGCAAGGCATTGACCGAGATCGAGCCGATTGCGACACCGATCGAGAAGATCACCAGGAACAGGCTGGCCACCTCCTTGCTGGCTGACAGCACGTTCTTGGCCAGCGGCGGGAACTGGATGAACAGCACGGCACCGATCGTCCAAAAGAAGCTGATCGCCATGATCGCCAGGAACACGCGGCGATCCTTCATGGTGTGGCGGATCAGGGCAACCGATGATCGCCAGACATGGAAATCCAGCGGCTCATCGGCAGTCTGCGGCGGGGCAGGCGGGACATAGCGTGACGTCACGTAGCCAATCAGTGCCGTCAAAACGACCCCCACAGCCGCCCATTCGACCGGGATCCAGCCCGCCAGGATCGTGCCGGAGAGAATTGCGATATAGGTCCCGGCCTCAACCAGACCGGTGCCGGCCAGCACTTCGTTCTCATGCAGATGTTGCGGCAGGATCGCGTATTTGATCGGGCCGAAAAAGGTGGAATGGATGCCCATCGCCAGCAGCGCCAACAGCATCAGGCCAACAGTGACGGTCTGGCTAAGCAGGCCTTGCCACGCCAGCAGCAGCCCGGCCCCACCGACCAGCATGATGGCAATCTCTGATGCCTTGACGATGCGGATGATCCGGGCCTTGTCGCGCATGTCAGCCAGCTGGCCGGCCAGTGCCGAAAGAAGGAAGAAGGGTGCGATGAACAGGGCCGAGGCAACCGCGCTGAACAGGCCCTCGGCCGCTTCGGAGTTGTAGAGCGTGTAGACAACGAAGAAGACCATCGCATTGCGATAGAGGTTGTCGTTGAACGCATTGAGCAACTGGGTCACGAACAGCGGCAGGAAACGGCGGCTGCGGATCAGGTGGGTCGAAGTGGTCATGCGGCCCTTGCTTTGTTGCCCCGGGCCAAGGCTCTAGCGATTGAAACGCTGCGGACAAGCCTGCTTACGCCTCTTTTGCACCGGGTCGAACCCGGCTAGGCTTTTCCGGCAATGTGGACCTTGCCCAATATCCTCACCTTGTCGCGGATCGTGGCCCTGCCGCTGCTCGCCTTTCTGCTGTGGTGGCCTGACTGGCGGTTGGGCTACGGGCTCGCTTTTGTCCTCTATGTGCTGATGGGCATTACCGACTATTTCGATGGATACCTGGCCCGGACCAGCGGTGCCGTTTCGCGTCTGGGCGTGTTCCTCGATCCGATCGCGGACAAGATCATGGTCGCCACCGTGATCCTGACGCTGACTGCCCAAGGGATCCTGCGCGGCCCCTATGTTGGTGACATGCATGTCATTGCCGGCCTGGTCATTCTGGTGCGCGAGATTGCCGTATCGGGCCTGCGGGAGTTTCTCGGCGGCTTGCAGGTGTCGATGCCGGTCAGCCGCCTGGCGAAGTGGAAGACAACCTTTCAGCTTGTCTGCCTTGGTGCGCTGATCCTGGGGGTGGCGTGGCCGGAGTGGACGGTGGACGTCATGGGCCTCACCATCAACTTCCCGCACACGGTTGGCCTTACCACGCTCTGGGCGGCTGCAGTGCTGACGGTGATTACGGGCTGGGATTACCTGCGGGTTGGCCTGAAGCACATGGATTGAGCTAGCCCGCGCGCAGCTCTTCGGCCAGCAGCCGAAACTCTTCGCCGCGCGGGCTGTTCTTGCGCCAGACCAGGGCGATCTCGCGGTTGGCGGATTCGCTGATCAGGGGGCGGGCGACGACCTGGGTGCCGTTGAGGATACCTGCGTCCAATGCCATTTCAGGCAGCATAGTCAGCCCCAGGCCATTGTCGACCATCTGCACCAGCGTGTGCAGCGAGGTACCGATCATGGTTGCGCTGGCGCGGAGTTCAGGGCGGTTGCAGGCCGCCAGGGCGTGCTCCTTCAGGCAATGCCCGTCTTCCAGCAGCAGGAGGCGATTCTCGTCGATCAGGTCGGCCGAGATTTCGGCGGGCGGATCACGCGGATCGTCCTTGGGGAAGGCGACATAAAGCGCGTCGAGTTCGATCGTCTCCTTCTCGACCTCGCCTGTCGGGTAGGGCAGGGCCAGCAGCACGCAATCGCTGCGACCATGGTGCAGACTTTCGATCGCCGCCTGGCTGGTTTCCTCGCGCAGATAGAGCTTCAGCTGCGGGCGTTCGCGGCGCAGGCGGGGCAGCATGCGGGGCAGCAGGAACGGCGCGATCGTCGGGATCACGCTCATCCGAACTTCGCCCGAGAGCGGTTGACCGGCGCTCTGGACCATGTCCGAGAGCTCCTCGGCCTCGCGCAGCAGACGGTGGGCCTTGGCAACCACGGCATTGCCGAGCGGGGTAAAGCGCACTGCGCGCTTGGTCCGTTCCACCAGCACCACGTCGAGCAGCGTTTCCAGGTCGCGCAGACCAGCTGACAGCGTCGACTGCGAAACAAAGCAGGCATCGGCGGCGCGGCCAAAGTGGCCATGCTCATGCAGCGCGACAAGATACTGCAGCTGCTTGAGCGTGGGGAGGTAGGTGGTCATCGCATCCTACTCCGCCGGGGCAACCTTCGTCTCGCTGCTATCGCCAATCCTGTCGATATGGGCCATCTTCAGGCGGCCCTTGACCACGGCGAAGGCCAGTCTGCCTTCAACCAGTTCCAGCGCATCACGCCCGAATTGCTCATAGCGCCAGCCTTCGAGCAGCGGCAGCTCACGCACACCGGCGGCCAACAGTTCGAGGTCCTCACTACGCGCCAGCAGACGGGCGGCCACATCGATCTCGCGGCTGCGGATCTTGAGGAGGAGCTTCAGCAAGTCGGCAACTAGCGCGCCTTCCTTGCCCAAGGGAGCCCCGCGCGGCGTGCGCGGCGGCAGCTCGTCATCGGTCAGTGGCTTGGCGGCCTCAAGCGTCGCCATCATGCGCCTGCCGATCTCGTTATCCTTCCATCCAGCGGACAGCCCACGCACCTTGGCCAGATCGGCCTGAGTCTTGGGCGGGTGGCTGGCGATGTCGGCCAGCGTCTCGTCACGAGCAATCCGGCCGCGCGGGATATTCTTGTCCTGCGCTTCATATTCGCGCCAAGCAGCCAAAGCCTTGAGCCGGCCAAGCATGGCCGGATTGCGACCCGCAGCCTTGATCCGCTGCCAGGCGATCGAGGGGTCGTTGCGGTAGTTGGCGGGGTCGGCCAGCTTTTCCATCTCGATATCAAGCCAGGCACCGCGGCCGGTCTTGATCAGGCGGCCCAGGATCTTGGGGAAGATTTTGGACAGATGGGTAACGTCGCCGATGGCATATTCGATCTGGCGCTCGGTCAGCGGACGGCGCGACCAGTCGGTAAAGCGGGCGCCCTTGTCGATCTGCAGGCCGATCCAGCTTTCAACCAGGTTGGAATAGCCGATCTGCTCGCTCTGGCTGATCGCCATCATCGCGATCTGCGTATCGAAGATCGGATGCGGGGTCTTGCCGGTCAGATTGTAGATGATTTCAACGTCCTGGCCGCCGGCGTGGAACACCTTGAGGACGTCTTCATTGTCGACCAGCAGGTCGAGCAGAGGGGACATATCGAGCCCCTTGGCCAGCGGATCGATGGCCGCGGCTTCCTCGGTATCGGCGATCTGGATCAGGCAGAGTTCGGGCCAATAGGTGTTCTCGCGCATGAATTCGGTGTCGACGCACACGAATTCCGCCTTGGCGAGCCGTTCGCACAGCGCAGCCAGTTCCGCGCTATCGGTGATCAGGGGGTGTATTTTCATGCTTCTTTTCTGTAGTTGGGCCCGTGCGAGCCCCCGGCTTGACAAATGTGCGGCCATCGCCTGTTAGCCGCGCCTTCGCCCCTGCATCATTGCAGGCCGATTGGAAAGAGTTTCGATGCATCTTTATCGTTCGCACACCTGCGGCGCGCTGCGCGCCAGCGATGTAGGCCAGACCATCCGCTTGTCGGGCTGGGTCCACCGCAAGCGCGACCACGGCGGCGTGCTGTTTGTCGACCTGCGCGACCATTACGGCATGACCCAGATCGTCGCTGACGTGGACAGTCCGGCGCTGGCGATCCTCGAAGGTCTGCGGATTGAATCGGTCGTGACGATCGATGGCGAGGTTAAGGCCCGCAGCGCTACGACCGTGAATGCCAACCTGCCGACCGGCGAGATCGAGGTCTATGCCCGGTCGGCCACGGTGCTGAGCCGCGCCGAGGAACTGCCGCTGCCAGTGGCGGGCGAGCAGGAATATCCCGAGGACGTTCGCCTGCGCTATCGCTTCCTCGATCTGCGCCGCGAGACGCTGCACGCGAACATCATGACGCGCACCGCGGTGATCCGTGAGACGCGCCGGGCGATGGAAGACATCGGCTTTACCGAGTTCTCGACCCCGATCCTGACCGCGTCCAGCCCCGAAGGCGCGCGCGACTTTCTCGTGCCGAGCCGCATTCATCAGGGCAAGTTCTTCGCGCTGCCCCAGGCGCCACAGCAGTACAAGCAGCTGCTGATGGTTGCCGGGTTCGATCGCTATTTCCAGATCGCGCCCTGCTTCCGCGACGAAGACCCGCGCGCTGACCGCCTGCCGGGCGAGTTCTATCAGCTTGACCTGGAAATGAGCTTCGTCACCCAGGAAGAGGTATGGGAAACGATGGAACCGGTCATGGCCGGGATCTTCGAGAAGTTCGCGAACGGCAAGGCGGTTACCCCGGCCGGTAAGTTCCCGCGCATCCCCTATGCCAAGGCGATGCTGGACTATGGCACCGACAAGCCGGACCTGCGCAACCCGATGATCATCCGTGACGTGACGAGCGAGTTTACCGCGTCGGGCTTTGGCCTGTTTGAGAAGATCGTCGGTACGGGCGGCGTGGTTCGCCTGATCCCGGCGCCGGAAACGGCTGGCCTTAGCCGCAAGTTCTTTGACGACATGAACGAGTGGGCGCGCAGCGAAGGCCATGCCGGCCTGGGCTATGCCACCCGCAAGGACGGCGTGTTCGGCGGTCCGATCGCCAAGAACCACGGCGAAGAGAAGATGGCGGCGCTGTGGGATTCGCTCGGCCTAGGGCCGAACGACGGCGCCTTCTTTGCCGCTGGCAAGGAAGAGCAGGCGGCCAAGTTGGCTGGCGCGGCGCGCAGCCGCGTGGGCGAGCAGCTTGACCTGATCGACAAGGATTCGTTCCGCTTCTGCTGGATCATCGATTTCCCGTTCTACGAATGGGATGAGGACGAGAAGAAGCTCGATTTCGCGCACAACCCGTTTTCGATGCCGCAAGGTGGGCTGGAAGCATTGCAGACGCAGGATCCGCTGACGATCAAGGCCTATCAGTACGACATGGTCTGCAACGGCTACGAGCTTGCTTCGGGTTCGATCCGCAACCAGCACCCGGACCTGATGGTCAAGGCCTTCGAGCTGACCGGACTGACCCAGGCCGATGTCGAAGCCCGGTTCGGCGGGATGTACCGCGCGTTCCAGTATGGCGCGCCGCCGCATGGCGGGATGGCCGCCGGGGTGGACCGCATGGTGATGCTGCTCTGCGGCGTGCAGAACCTGCGTGAGATCACGCTGTTCCCAATGAACAAGCGCGCCGAAGACCTACTGATGGGCGCGCCTTCGCCGGCCGAACCCAAGCAGCTGCGCGAGCTTGGCCTGCGGATCGTCGAGCAGCCGAAGGGCTGATCCGCCACTGGACATAGTCGTTCGCCGGTGCGGGGAATGTCGTTCGTAGAAGCGGCATTGCCTTCGCGCGTCGGAGCGACATCGTTGGATTGGATGGGTTTTTTGCAGCCGTGACCAGGCGGGGGGTCGCTATGCCTGGTCCTGGCCTGTCGTCGCGCAAGGAAAGGTCGCATCGTGAAGCATATCCTGAATGGCCGTCCCTCGATTTTGCCGTTGGTTGTCGCAGGGATAGCGGCAGTTGGGCTGGTGCCGCTGGCTGCGACGGCGACTGCTCAGACTCCTGCCGCGCAAGCTCAGCCCGCAGCCGGCGTGCCCGGCTGGTCGATCACCAGCGATGCCCTTCAGGCCGACCCGGACGTGGTGTTCGGTACGCTGCCCAATGGCATGCGCTACGCCATCCAGCGGCACGAAACGCCCAAGGGTGATGTGGCCGTGCGGTTCTCGATCAAGGGGGGTGCAAAGGACGAAAGCGATAGCCAGCGCGGCGCGGCGCACTTTGTCGAACACATGGCTTTCAACGGATCGAAGAACATCCCCGAAGGCCAGCTGATCCCGAAGCTTGAGCGCCTCGGCCTGTCGTTCGGAGCGGACACCAACGCGACGACCTCGCTCGAATTCACCACCTACAAGCTTGATCTGCCCAACTCGAAGGCCGAGGTGGTCGATGCGGCGCTGCTGATGATGCGCGAGATCGGTGACCGGCTGACCATTGCCCCGGCAGCAGTCGATCGGGAACGCGGCATTCTGCTGTCCGAAGCCAGTGTGCGCAACGATCCCAACCGCCGCCGGATTGCCAACGTGCTGGAAGCCGAGTTGCCCGGTAATCGCCTGGCGGCGGCTGTTACGGCTGATCCGGAACAGATTCGCCGGATTTCAGCGAAGGACCTGCGCGCGTTCTACCACGCCTTCTACCGTCCGGACCGCGCGACCCTGGTGATTGTCGGCAATGTCGATCCGGCCGAACTGCAGAAGAAGATCACAGCGACCTTTGGAGACTGGAAGCCGATCGGTCCCGCCGGAACCGAATACCGCGGCCCGGTTACGCCCAGCGACAAGCCGGCAACGGCCAGCTTCATTGATCCAGCGATCCCGGAAATCATCATGTTCGACAAGGCCCGGCCCTATGCCGCACCGGCTAACACCGTGGCGGAAGAGCGTCAGAAATTGCTGGAGACGATCGCGGGTAATACCCTGGCCAACCGCTTCCAGCCCATCGCGCTCAAGCCGGACAGCCCGGTGCTGGGCGCGCAGTTCCTGCGACAGGATCTGGCGCGCAACGCCACGACCTTTGGCCTCTATGTGATTGCCCGTGACGGCAAGTGGCGCGAAGGCCTGGCGATCGGGGAACAGGAATTGCGGCGCGCGCAGCAATTCGGCTTCACCGCCAGCGAAGTGGATGAGATGAAGGCCAATGTCCTCTCGGCGCTGACCAACGCGGTTGCGCAGAAAAAGGGACGGCGGCCGGCGCAGATTGCCGAAAGCCTTGTCAGCCAGTCGCTTGAAAATGAAGTGCCGACCGCGTCGGAGTTTGATCTAGCCTTCTACAAGGCCGTCGAAGCTTCGATCACGGCCGAAACCGTTACGGCAGCGTTCCGGCAGGCCTGGCAGGGCAAGCCGTCGCTGGTGCACGTTTCGGCCAAGGCCCCGATTGCCAATTCGGCAACCGAGATTGCTGCCCTGCTCGACAAGAGCGCGCAGGTGGCGGTGACGGCTCCCGTTGAAGCCGCGACGAAGGCTTTTGCCTATGACAGCTTCGGTACCCCCGGAAAGGTCGTGGCCGATAGCCGCATCGATGATATGGGTATCCGCACGGTCCGCTTTGCCAATGGCCTCCAACTCAACCTTAAGAAGGCTGCTTGGGAGCCGGGCAACGTCGCTTTCTCGATGGAAGTGGGCAAGGGTGCCTCAGCCTTCCCGGCCAACCAGCCGGGGCTCGACGTGATGACCGGTGCGCTCTTGGCGCAGGATGGTTTCAAGGCTCACGATGCGACCGAACTGCGCCGGATCCTGGCCGGGCACCAGGTTTCGCTGGGCCTTACGGCCGGGCAGGATGCGCTGACGGCCAGCGGCAGCGTGCCGGCCAAGGATCTGGACCTGCAACTAAAGCTGCTCGCCGCCCGCCTCAGCGCGACGGGCTTCCGGTCTGAGACTGGGGCGCAGTGGGCGCCCTTTGCCCAGACCATCGGCAAGGCGCTGACCGCTCAGCCGCTGCAGGTCTGGCAGACTGCCTTCAACAATGTGCTGTCTGGCGGGGATGGGCGGCTGGGTGTACCTTCGCCAGCGGCCCTCTCGGACCGGAAGTTTGAAGACCTGCAGGCCGCGATTGGCGCGCAACTCGCCCAAGGGCCAGTATCGCTCTCGCTGGTGGGCGATATCGATGAGGATGCTGCAATCAAGGCCGTTGCCAGCACGCTCGGTGCGCTCCCGGCACGCAGCCCGCGCCAGCGGACCGGCTTTGCCGAACCAGGTTTGGGCTTCAAGGCCGCCGGCACGACCACGCTGATTCACAGCGGCCAGGCCGATCAGGGCGTGCTGTCGGTCAGCTGGCCGACGACGGACGACCGCGATCTGAGGGATTCGCTGACGCGCGGGCTGCTGGCGCAGGCGATGAGCCTAGCTGCACTCGATCTGGTCCGGGAAAAGCTGGGGGCAACTTATACGCCCCAGGGCCTGTCCTATGACCAGTCAACCTATGCCGGCTTTGGCCACATCACGCTGGTTGCAGCTGCTGCTCCGGCGCAGATGGGGGTGATCGAGGAGGCGTTCCGCAAGATCGCTGGCGATATGCGGGCCGGGCCGGTGAGCGAGGACTTGCTCAAGCGCGCTCGCGAGCCCCTGCTCGCGGCCATAGCCCGATCGAACACGCAGAATGCAGGCTGGACGGCGGTCGCCAATACCGCACAGAGCTGGCCCGAACGGCTTGACCGTCGCCGTAAGCGCGAAGCCGTGCTGCAGTCCATTACACCGGCTGATATCCAGGCTGCAGCCAAGCGTTACCTGGTGGAAAACAAGTCGGCCGCAATCCGGGTCGTCCCGGCTCAGGCCGCGAAATAGCGGGAAGTAAGACCTGTGGAGAGCACTGATCAGCGATCCACAGGTCGCACCCTCTTGCCAGCCGCCGCGCCCTTCTCTAGGGCGGGGTTCAACACTGTTTCATCTGCCGTTCACGAAGGGGTAAATCCATGAGCGACACCGCCGACCGGGTTAAGAAGATTGTCGTCGAGCACCTCGGCGTCGAAGCCGAAAAGGTGACTGAGGACGCGAGATGCGGCTGAGAAGATCAGCACCGTCTCGGACGCGATCAAGTACATCGACGAGAACAAGGGCTGATCCAGCCTGCTTTCCGCACTGACCCCAAGCCTGTCTGGGGGTTGAACTGCGGAAACCGAGACACGAAATTTGACAGGCCCAGTCCCGAAGAGGGTCTGGGCCTGTCGCATATCCGGAGAAGTGCATGCGCCGCGTAGTGGTTACGGGACTGGGCCTGGTGACGCCTCTTGGGGGCGATGTCGAAACGACCTGGGCAAACCTGCTGGCGAGCAAGTCCGGCGCGGGGCCCATTACGCGGTTCGATGCCAGTGACCAGAAGTGCCAGATTGCCTGCGAAGTGAAGCCGGCCGATCACCCCTGGGGCTTCGATCCGAACAAGCGCGTCGATCACAAGATCCAGCGCCAGGTCGATCCCTTCATCATCTATGGTCTCGATGCCGCTGGGCAGGCGTTGGAAGACGCCGGCCTGACCGAAATGGATGAGGACCTGAAGACGCGCACCGGCTGCTCGATTGGCGCGGGGATCGGCGGTCTGCCGGGGATCGAATCCGAATCGATCGTGCTGCATGAAAAGGGCCCGTCGCGGGTCAGCCCGCACTTCGTCCATGGCCGGATCATCAACCTGATCTCGGGCCAGGTCTCGATCAAGTATGGCCTGATGGGGCCGAACCACGCGGTCGTGACCGCCTGCTCGACCGGCGCCCACTCGATTGGCGACGCAGCCCGGATGATCAAGGACGGGGATGCCGACATAATGCTGGCGGGCGGGGCGGAAGGTACCGTCAACCCGCTGGGAATCGCCGGTTTTGCCCAGGCCCGTGCGCTCAATTGCAGCTTCAATGACCGGCCCGAAGCGGCCAGCCGCCCTTATGACAAGGATCGCGATGGCTTCGTGATGGGCGAAGGTGCCGGGATCGTCGTGCTTGAGGAGTATGAGCACGCCAAGGCTCGCGGCGCCAAGATTTATGCCGAAGTTGTTGGCTATGGCCTGTCGGGTGATGCTTATCACGTCACCGCGCCGCACCCGGAAGGCAAGGGCGCGGAACTGTCGATGCGTATGGCCATGCGCAAGGCCGGGATGGGCCCGGGCGACATCGACTATGTCAACGCTCACGGCACCTCGACAATGGCCGACACGATCGAACTGGCCGCTGTGAAGCGCGTTTTGGGGGATGACCTGTCGGGTGCCTCGATGAGCAGCACCAAGTCCGCGATCGGGCACCTGCTCGGCGGGGCCGGTGCAGTCGAGACGATCTTCTGCATCCTGGCGATCCGCGACCAGGTCGTGCCGCCGACGCTGAATCTCGACAATCCGGACGAAGGGACCGAAGGCGTTGACCTGGTGCCCAAGGTCGCGCGTAAGCGGACTGTCCGCGCCGCGCTCAACAACAGCTTCGGCTTTGGCGGAACCAACGCCTCGGTGATCGTCAAGGCACTGGAAGACTGATGCTCGGACGGTGCGGGTGCTGGCCGCTGCTTGCAGCGGCCTTGCTGGCGCTTGCCGCGCTGGGCTGGCTGGTTGCGGGTTGGTTCACTGCCGGGCCGCTCAAGCAGGAAACGGCCTTTGTCGTGCCCGATGGGGCCAGCTTGTCCTCGGTCGCCACCAAGCTGGAGGCCGAAGGCGCGATCAGCAATGCCGAAGCCTTTCGCATCCGCGCCCGCATCTTCGGGGCCGGCGCACCGATCAAGGCCGGCGAGTTCATGTTCCCCAAGGGGGCAAGCCTTTCGCGGATTCTTTCGATCATTCAGGGGGATGAAGTGCTGCGGCGCTTCGTGACCATTCCTGAAGGCATGCCTTCGATCATGGTCTACGAACGGCTGATGGCGAACAGCCAGCTAACCGGATCGATCGAAGTGCCAGCCGAAGGATCGATCCTGCCCGATACTTATGAGATCGAACGCGGGGAGAGCCGCCAGGCTGTCGTGCTGCGGATGCAGGCGGCGATGCAGCGCACCCTGGCCGAGCTGTGGGCCAAGCGCAGCCCTAACACTGCCGTAGCAACGCCCGAGGCGGCACTCTCGCTCGCGGCAATCGTCGAGAAGGAAACCGGCAAGCCGAGCGAGCGCCGGACTGTGGCCGGGCTTTACTCCAACCGGCTGCGCCAGGGGATCATGCTCCAGGCCGATCCGACGATCATCTACCCGATCACCAAGGGCAAGCCGCTGGGCCGCCGGATCCGCCAAAGCGAGATCCAGGCAGTCAACGATTACAACACCTATTCGATGGTTGGACTGCCCAAGGGACCAATCACCAATCCCGGGCGCGCCTCGATCGAGGCGGTGCTGAATCCGGCGCAGACCGATGTGCTCTACATGGTGGCGGATGGCACTGGCGGACACCTGTTCGCCAAGACGCTGCCTGAGCACAATGCGAATGTCGAACGTTGGTTCGCGATCCGCAAGGCACGCGGGGACTTCTGACGAACCCCCCGTCGTTCCTCCTCAGGGCTCGACAATATTGAAAGCACCCGGAATCGGCTCAATCGCATTGAGCCATGCCTCAGCCGCCGCACGATCGCCTTCGACTTTCACGCCCATCATCTCGAGCTGAGCCAGCGGCACCTTAAGGAACAACAGGCCCAGCAGGGCCCGGCGCGGTCCAGTGATAGTGGCAGCTGGCTGGGCCACGGGTTTCATCCGACCGATCATCGTTGTGCGGGTGACCTCTATTCCGGCCATTTCCTGCCGTTCTGGCATGACCAGATTGATCCCCAACGTCTTCCCACCGAGCTTGGCCGGATCGAACCGGGTCGAGACCGAATCGAGCAGCTCCTGCGTCGAGACGGCGGCGATCATGTCGGCATTCTGGGAAGAAGTCGGCCGCACCAGTACACCCTGTCGCAGCTCCTTGGCACCCATCAGGAACTGGTTGCGCCAGATCGCGCTTTCGGCCTGGTAGCCCTGTTGCTCCAGGCTGTCGGCCAGCAGCAGCCGGGCAGGCTTGTTGGCCGGATCGGCAAAGACGATCTGGCTGAGCAGGTCGGAAGACCAGCGATAGTCACCCGCATCGAACGCCTTGCGCGCAGCCGCCAGCGCCTTTTTGGCTCCACCGATGGCAGCCACTGTTCGCTTGGCGCGTTCGACGGGTGGGTGGGCGTTGAGATTGGCGGGATTGCTGTCGTACCAGCCCAGATAGAACTGATAGACCGCCTTGGAATTGTGATTGTAGGTGCCGTAATAGCCGTGATTGAACCAGTCCTTGGCGAGTTCCGGCGGCTGCTTCAGGGCCTCGGCGATCTCCACCATGGTCTCGCCCTTGTTCATCAGGCGCACGGTCTGATCATGGAGATAACGGTAGTTATCCCGGTTCGAGGCGAGGGCGCTGGTCACCTCGCCAGTCCCGAAACGGGGCCAGCAATGGCTTGAAATCAGGCTGTCGCTGCGGCTGCCCCAGGTTTGCAGGGCCTCGTCGATATAATTCGCCCAGATTCGCGCATCGCGCACCTTGGCGCCGCGCGGCGTCAGGATGTTGTGGAGCGAACAGGTGGTCATCTCGGCTGACAGGAAGGTGCGGGTCGGCGCGATATAGACGTTGAGTTCCGACGGCGCCTCGCTGCCCGAGACGATCTGGAACTCCAACGTCACGCCATCGACCACGCGGCTCTCGCCGGTCTTGTTGATCGTATCGGTTGGCGCGATCAGCGTGATCTCCGCCCCCGAAACGGCCGCGCCGATCCCGCTGCCGATTTGCCCCTTGATACCCGGCTGCAAGGCCGTGCCAAACTGGTAATTGACCCGGCGGCCCATTGCGGCGCCGGCCATGATGTTTTCCGAGACAGTCTCGGCCATGAAATGGGCCGGGGCGATGATGGCCACCTTGCCCGCTTTCACGTCGGCCTCGTCCACCACGCCGCGCACGCCGCCGAAATGGTCGCCGTGGCTGTGGCTGTAGATCACCGCCGTCACAGGCCGCTTGCCAAGCTTTTCGTTGACCAGATCGAGGGCAGCCTTCGCCGTCTCACGCCCGGTCAGCGGATCGATCAGGATCCAGCCGGTCGAGCCGCTCACCACGGTCATGTTCGAGATGTCGAAGCCGCGCACCTGCCACACGCCTTCGGCCACCTGATAGAGGCCATGCTGGCGCAAGATGCCGATATGGCGCCACAGCGAGGGATTGACCGTATCGGGCGCTGCGCCGGCCACCCAGTCATAGGCTGCAAGGTTCCAGACCGGGCGGCCGTCCGCTGCTTTGATCAGCGGGTCGGTGCGGGTCCCCACAAATCCCTGCCGGGCAAAGGTGACGTCGCGTTCGTCGTCCTTGGGCAGGGCGGCCGCTGCGGCGCGCTGGGCGGCCAGGGTTGCTGCAGTCGCCGGCTTGGGCGCATCCGGGGCAGGGGCCTGGGCCAGCAAGAGCGGGGCAAAGGCGAGCAGGGCAGTACCGGCCAACCGGCGATAGCGCAAAGCAGTCATGTGAAGATCCTCCCGCACACAGCCTGAAAGCCGCCGCCGATTCGGGCAAGCGCGTTTGCTGATCGACCGCAGCGATCACTCAGAACGGAAACGCCTGTTGGCGGGGCAGAGCGGGCAGGGGTAATTAGGATGCATCCCTCGGATACCGGAGCGGCTTGGCGGCGCTTCGGTCAGGGCGGCAGACACAACCACCCCCTCCCAGTCTGCCGCCCCCAAGGGTATGGTGCCCAAATGGCCTTTGAACCCTTCATCGTCACGGCCGAGCTGCCAGCGGATTTATTCTCCTGGGCCAATGGCTTGCGCCGGACTCATTTCCCGCCGGAACGCAATCATTTGGCGGCCCATGTAACGCTGTTTCACGCGCTTGCGCCGTCGCTGCGTGAGGAGCTTCCGGCAGTTCTGGCGCGCATGGCTGCCGAGTATGCGCCACCGTCGGCCGAACTGACCGGCCTGATGAACCTGGGGAAGGGGACTGCCCTGGCCCTGACCAGCCCGGCCATGCTGTCGATCCGTAGCGAGATCGCGGACCTGTTCCACGGCATGCTGACCGCGCAGGACCAGCACAAGCCGCGTTTGCACATCACGATCCAGAACAAGGTCACGCCAGAGGCTGCGCGCGCGCTCCAGACCGAGCTTGGCCCGGTGGTGCAGCCGCGCAGATTTGCCTTCACCGGCCTTGGCTTGCACCGCTATTGCAACCCGCATTGGGAGGCAGTCGGGGTCTGGCCATTCCGGGGCAAAGTCAGTGGTTGACCGCAGTCGCACCGCACCCTATGTGGCGCGCCTGCCGGGGCGCCTTGCGGTGCCGAAAGCCTGTTTGGGGCGGAGTAGCTCAGCCGGTTAGAGCAGCGGAATCATAATCCGCGTGTCGGGGGTTCGAGTCCCTCCTCCGCTACCAACCATTTCCCAGATCTATCGAAGCTTCGACAGCGCCGCCTTTGTGATCGGGTGCAGCGTCGACTCATCGGCCATCAGGATTGCCGCCTTCATCCGCGGGTCCCAGAAGTCGCGGATGTGCTGCGCCGTGGCGGCGATCGCAGCTTCCTCACCTTGGGCGGCAAAGTTGCGGGCGATCTGGTTGGCCATGTAAATCAGGCGCACGCTATCCACGGCTACTCCGCCGGTTCGGCCGCGATAAGGCGGCTCTTTTCCGACCAGCTGGCATAGCTTTCCTGCCATTCGGTTGGCCCGTTGCTGGGCGTTACCTGGACCGCTGTCACCTTGTATTCGGGGCAGTTGGTCGCCCAGTCGGAGAACTCTGTTGTGACGACGTTGGCCTGGGTCGCAGGGTGGTGGAAGGTGGTATAGACCACGCCCGGTGCGACCCGTTCGGTTACCTCGGCGCGCAGGGTGGTCTCGCCAGTCCTGCTGGCGAGGCGGACCCAGTCGCCGGTCTTGAGTCCGCGATTCTCCGCATCGGTTGGGTGAATTTCTAGCAGGTCCTCGTTGTGCCAGACGGTATTGGCGGTCCGCCGGGTCTGCGCGCCGACGTTGTACTGGCTGAGGATCCGCCCGGTGGTGAGTAGTAGCGGGAAACGAGGGCCGGTGCGCTCGTCGGTCGGGACGTAATCGGTCACCACGAACTTGCNCCGTCGACATGCATGATCGGGCTGCCATCGGGCGCCTTGTCATTGACCGGCCACTGTAACGAGCCTTCACGGTCGAGCCGATCGAACGAGACCCCGGCGAAGGTCGGGGTGAGGCGGGCGATCTCGTCCATGATCTCGCTGGCGTGCTGGTAGTTCCACTCCAGTCCCATCGCGCGGGCGAATTCCTGGGTGACCTCCCAGTCTTCCAGCCCATTGGCGGGTTCCATCACCTTGCGGACCAGCTGGATCCGGCGCTCGGCATTGGTGAAGGTGCCGTTCTTCTCAAGGAAGGTCGATCCCGGCAGGAAAACGTGGGCGTAGTTCGCGGTTTCGTTGAGGAACAGGTCGTGGACGATCACCAGGTCCATTGCCTTGAGCCCCGCCGCGACGTGGTGGGTGTTGGGATCGCTCTGAAGGATATCCTCGCCCTGGACGTAGAGCGCACGGAACGAACCGTCGATCGCCGCATCAAGCATGTTGGGGATGCGCAGGCCGGGTTCGGGATCGAGCACGGTGCCCCAGTCCTGCTCGAACAGCTGGCGGGTCGCGGCATCGGAGATGTGGCGATAGCCCGAAAGCTCGTGCGGAAATGAGCCCATGTCGCAGGCGCCCTGGACGTTGTTCTGCCCGCGCAGCGGGTTCACACCCACACCGCGCCGGCCGATGTTGCCGGTGACCATGGCGAGGTTGGCGATCGCCATGACGGTTGAGGAGCCCTGGCTGTGCTCGGTCACGCCGAGGCCGTAATAGATCGCCCCGTTCCCGCCGGTGGCATAGAGCCGGGCAGCGCAACGCAGCTCGGCAGCGGGGACGCGGGTAACAGCTTCGAGCACTTCGGGGCTGTGCTTCTCGTCGGACACGAACCGCGCCCAGTCCTGGTATTCGTCCCAGTCGCAGCGTTCGCGGATGAAAGCCTCGTCGGCGAGGCCTTCGGTGACGATGACGTAGGCCATTGCGGTCAACACCGCGACATTGGTGCCGGGCTGGAGCGGGAGGTGATGCGCCGCCTGGATGTGGGGGCTACGGACCAGGTCGATCCGGCGCGGGTCGATAACGATCAGCTTGGCACCCTGGCGCAGGCGGCGCTTCATGCGTGAAGCAAAGACCGGGTGCGCGTCGGTCGGGTTGGCGCCGATCACGAGGATCACATCCGAACCCATCACCGAGTCAAAGTCTTGTGTGCCGGCCGAAGTGCCGAAGGTAGTCTTCAGGCCGTAGCCGGTCGGCGAGTGGCAGACCCGCGCGCAGGTATCGACATTGTTCGAGCCGAACCCGGCGCGGACCAGCTTCTGGACAAGGAAAGTCTCTTCATTGGTGCAGCGGCTCGAGGTGATCCCGCCAAGCGCTCGGGCGCCAGATTCGGCCTTAATCGCGTTCAGCCGCGCGGCAGTGTGGGCGAAGGCTTCGTCCCAGCTGACCACCCGCCACGGCTCTTCGATCGAATCCCGGATCATCGGCTCGGTGATGCGGTCCTGATGATTGGCATAGCCCCAGGCGAACCGGCCCTTGACGCAGGAGTGGCCGCGGTTGGCCTTGCCATCCTTCCACGGCACCATCCGGACCAACTGCTCCCCGCGCATTTCGGCGCGGAATGTGCAGCCAACCCCGCAGTAGGCACAGGTGGTGATCACCGCGCGCTCGGGCTTGCCGATTTCCTTGACCGCTTTTTCCTGTAAGGTCGCGGTCGGGCAGGCCTGGACGCAGGCTCCGCACGAAACGCATTCGCTCGAGAAGAAATCGTCACCGGACTGGCCCGCGCTGATCTTCGAGGCGAAGCCGCGGCCATCCATGGTCAGTGCCAGCGTGCCCTGGACCTCGTCACAGGCGCGCACGCAGCGCGAGCAGGCGATGCACTTCGAGGGGTCGAAATCAAAATAGGGGTTTGAGGTATCGGTCTCGAGGCCGAGGTGGTTCTCGCCCGCATAGCCATAACGCACGTCCCGCAGGCCGACTTCGGCGGCGGTATCCTGCAACTCGCAATCATTGTTGGCGCTGCAGGTCAGGCAATCAAGCGGGTGGTCGGAGATGTAGAGTTCCATCACCCCGCGCCGCAGCCGGGCGAGCCGCTCGGTCTGGGTGTGGACCACCATGCCTGACTCGACCGGGGTGGTGCAGCTCGCGGGGGTTCCGCGCCGCCCATCGATCTCGACCAGGCACATCCGGCACGAACCAAAGGCCTTGACGCTGTCGGTCGCGCAGAGGCTGGGGATCGAGCCGCCGCATTCCGCCGCGGCGCGCATTACGCTGGTCCCGGCGGGGACGGTTACCTCGCGCCCGTCGATGGTCAGCGAAACTACGCTGTCCGACTGGACCGCAGGCGTACCGAAATCGACCTGCCGCTCATAGCCCATGGTGTGTCTCCACCGCCCGCAGATCGTCGGGTGTGTTGATGTTGGCCGGGGCGGCAGGCAGATCCACCGGTCGAGCGCCAATCGCTTCGGCCAGGGCGCGCATCGAGTGCTTGCCGGTGCCGTGAAGGATCGCTTCGATCGCCGCAACACTGCTGGCTGGCCAAAGCCCGATGACCGGCTGTGCAGCCAGGTAGGCCGGTGCCGGGGCAAGCAGGGATGGCAGATCGTCTGGCAGGTGCGGAGCATCGACGCCGCAAGTCAGAACCGCCTCATATCCTTCGTCTGCCGCAAGGTGCAGCGCTGCGGCAAGGCCGCCCAGCGGACCCATTCCAGGGCGCGGCCAGTCGGGCAATGTCGGGGCAGGGGCCTCGGCCCGGCCAACCACCACGACATGTTCGCACCAGCCCGACAGCGTATCAACTGCGCGGGAGAGCAGGGTGCGCCCGTGCAGCTCGGCGAGCGCCTTGTCGCTGCCGAAGCGGCTCGATTGGCCGCCAGCAAGAACGCAGCCCAGGATCATGCGAAGTCCTCCGGCCAGTGCTTGAGCGCTGAGCGCACCGGATAGGGCGTGAATCCGCCCAGCGCGCAGAGCGATCCATATTGCATAGTTTCGCACAGGTCTTCGAGCAGGGCCAGATCCTCCTCGCGGCTGCGGGGTGCCTTACGAGCGTTGTGCATCTGCGGCAGCGCCTCGACCGCATCCGGCGCCGGTTGGCTCCTTCGAATTCGGTCGATCAATTCAACTCCGCGGGTCGAGCCGATCCGGCAAGGCGTGCACGTGCCGCAGCTTTCGGCCGCGCAAAACTGAAAGGCAAAGCGAGCGAGGGCGCCCATGTTGGCCGCATCGTCGAAAACCACCACGCCGCCATGACCAATGAGAGCATCGGCGCCGGCATAGGCCTCGTAATCGAAGGGCAGATCGAATTGGTCCGGATGGATATAGGCGCCGAGCGGACCGCCGACCTGCACAGCTTTGACTGGCCGCCCCGAGGCAGTGCCGCCACCAATGGCATGGATCAGCTCGTTCAGCGTGATCCCGAAGGCCGTTTCAAACAGGCCGCCGCGCTTGATATTGCCAGCCAGCTGGATCGGCATTGTGCCCTTGGAGCGATCGATGCCGAGACTGTCATAAAGGCTTGCCCCGCCCTCAGCCAGGATGTGCGGAATGGCCGCAAGGGTCAGCACATTGTTCACTACCGTGGGGCAGCCGAACAGACCCTCGATTGCCGGAAGCGGGGGCTTGGCGCGCACCTCGCCACGCTTGCCCTCGATCGAATTGAGCAGAGAGGTTTCTTCGCCGCAGACATAGGCCCCGGCTCCAACGCGAACCTCGATCCGGAAAGGGGCGATCAGCGCATCGGCCAGCGCGATTGCCGCGCGCAGCTTGGCGATCGCATGGGGATATTCGCTGCGGACATAGATGTAGCCCTGTCCCGCCCCCACCGCATGGGCAGCTATCGCCATGCCCTCGATCAGCTGGAAGGGATCGCCTTCCATCAGCATCCGGTCGGCGAAGGTGCCGCTGTCGCCCTCGTCCGCGTTGCAGACCACGTATTTACGGGAGCCGGCTGCGTTAAGGACAGT